>DAIQOU010000213.1:0-7675 GCA_036787725.1 Bacteroidales bacterium | reverse complement strand
GAAGATTCTATACCCAAAATAGTTATGTTCATTTGTGAAATTTTCTGCAAAAATAGCGAAAGTTTTTATAGTTTTGCCTAAACTTTTTAGACGAAAGAATTATCAAGACAATAAAGCATATAGTGTGGGGTATTTTACTCTTTTTATGGGTGTTTTATATTGTACCTGTAAGTTTGCTTAAGATACCTTACATTCAGGAAAAAGTGGCCGGCGTGGCAACCGGGGAATTAGAAAAAAGGTTGGGAACCGAGGTGCGGATTTCCAGGATTGATTTTGAGGTTTTCAATAAATTAATATTGAAAGACATATACTTGGAAGATCAATCGGGAGATACATTGCTTCATGCCAATCGATTGGCAGTCGGATTTGATTTGCTGCCTATGTTTAAAGGAAAATTGTTGTTCAGTTCGGCTCAGTTGTTCAGCTTTAAGTTTAATTTAACCAAAGAGTCTGCTCAATCTCCCCTTAATTTACAGTTTGTAATCGATGCGTTTGCAAGTAAAGATACGGTACAAAAGAACAATAAGATAGATCTCCAAATTCAAAATTTGAATTTGAGGCGGGGCTCGTTTTCTTATCACGTAAAAGATGAGCCGGAAATGACCGGTAAATTTGATTCCAAACACATTGAGATGAAAGACATCTCAGCTAAAATACATATTAATCAGCTTAATGATACATTGCTGGATGCAAAGATCGATCGGTTGGCTTTTTTTGAAAAGTCGGGGTTGAACGTTTCTCGATTGGTGTTTGACTTAAGGGCTACCGATTCGATAGCGAAAATCAACCGATTGGAATTGCAACTTACCAATACGCTGCTTCAGCTGGAAAATATTACGGCAGACTATCCGGTTAAGGCGGAGATACACGAATATGTAGAAAAAACTTTGTTTCATTTGTCAATTGAACCTTCAACTATCGTATTGAAAGAGTTAAGCCCTTTTTTACCGGTGTTTTCCAATTTTACGAATCCGATGACCATAGAGGGGGATCTTTCCGGAAACATTAACGATTTTAAGTTAAGACGATTTCATCTTACTGACAGGAAAGATTTGATGCTGCAAGCAAACCTGCAATTGATGAATGCGACCAATAAGGATAATATATATATCAGTGGAATTGTGGACCGGTCGTTTATTTCACCGGAAGGCATTCACCGGATTGTGAATAATTTCAGCAAAGGAGAACAAGATCTTCCCTCTCCGGTTTATCAATTGGGGAATGTTCGGTTTGAAGGTCGCGTAACGGGCTATTTACATCACCTGACGGCATACGGATTGTTTGATACGGATATAGGAAGTGTTCGAACCGATATAAACATAGGAAAAGACGACCATCTTTTTATTAAAGGAAATATTCATTCTCAAGGGATTAATTTGAAGAAATTGTTTCAAGATAATTCGGTATTGGGGGACGTTGCTTTTAATATAAATATTGATGCCCACCAAACGGCTGATAAACAATTTTTCGGAGTGGTTGATGCTAATGTGGGAAAGTTTGAATTCAAGAATTATTTTTACGAGAATATTCAAATTGCAGGTAACTTTACAAACAACAGTTTTAAGGGATTATTGAATGTGGACAGTCCTGACGGACATTTGGAATCCGAAGGATATTTTAAATTGAACGGAAGGGACTCGGAATTTAATTTTCTTGCCAAAGCATATGGGGTAAAATTGGAAAAACTCAATTTGAGTAAGAAATATAAAGAGTCGGATCTTTCTTTTAATATCGGAGCTGATTTCACCGGGGATAATATTGATAATCTTAATGGAGACATCAGTTTGTCGAATCTTATGTTTCGGAATGAAAAAGGATCGTATTTCTTTGATACATTAGCTATCCGGGCATTTGAGCAAGGGCCTGAAAAAGTATTGAAAATTACTTCAGACATTATTCATGGGGAAATCAGAGGAATGTATTCTTTTAAAAGTATAGGAGATGCTGTAAAGAGGACATTGAATGACTACCTCCCTTCTTTGATTCCTGTAAAAGAACCTGTCCGGGCGGGTCCGGAGAATAATTTTTCGATAAACTTAACTGTTGAAGATTTGAAAGATATTACTTATATATTTGATCTTCCTTTTACCTTGCAAAATGAATCTAAGATTGTGGGTCAATACAATAGTATATACAATAAATTTCGTTTGGAAGCTTATTTCCCTGCCTTTGATGTGAAAGGTTCGAATTTTGAGTCCGGAAAGTTAATTGTTGAAAATTCGGGCAGTGAGATTACGGGCCGTCTGGATGCTGTGAATCTTCGAAAGAATAAGAAAAAATTATTATTTTCAACAAACCTCACCGTCGGGAACGATATTCTTAATACAGAGGTTAATTGGGATCAAGTTGATTCGCTAAGTAATTATTCGGGAACGTTGTCTTTCGCAACTGCTTTTACCAATCGAACGGGCAAATATCCTATGGGGATCCGAGTAGATATAAAGGAATCAACCCTGATTTTTAACGATTCGGTTTGGACGCTCCATCCGGCTTCCGTTGTGATTGATTCGGGTAAAATCGTTATTGATGATTTGATTGCAGACCATTCCAACCAATATCTCAAAATTAAAGGGACTGTATCTAATGATGAAAAAGATGTTCTTTTTGTAGATTTGAACCAAGTTAATTTGGATTATATTTTTACTACTTTGGCTATAAAAGCATTGGAATTTGGCGGTGCGGCAACGGGCAGTGTTCGGTTAGCCGATCTTTATAACACACGTCGCTTGACTACCGATTTACATGTAACTGATTTTACATTTAATAAGGTATTATTTGGAACGCTGGATCTGAAGGGCAGTTGGGACGATGAAAGGCAGGGGGTCATAATGGATGGATTTGTTTTTAAGAATGATACTTCCTTTTTAGATGTAAAAGGAATGTTGTATCCCGTAAAAGAAGAATTATCTTTTCATTTCGATATCTTAAACGGAGATGCGGCAATTTTACGTAAATATTTGGGAAGTATAGCTAAAGATATTTCAGGAGAAGTAACCGGAAACATTCATTTATTCGGTACGTTCAGTAAACCCACTATGGAGGGAAATGTATTTATACGGGAAGGCCGTTTTGGGGTCGAATTTCTTAATACTTATTATACCTTCTCCGATTCGGTATTGCTTACTCCGGACAGGATTTCTATTAAAGATGCCCTTTTGTATGATAAATACGGTCGCGCTGCCATACTGAACGGATATGTTACTCATCAATACTTCGAAGATTTTAATTTTTCTGTCGGAATACAAGCTGATCATTTTTTGGTATTTGATGCTACAGAAAGGCAAAACCCCCTGTTTTACGGATCGGCTTTCGGAACGGGAAGTGCGACCATCAGAGGAACGGAACAATTGGTGAATATCGATGTCTCCATGAAAAGTAATCCCAATACAAAGATCACTCTTAATTTCATGGAAGAAGATGATATATCGGAATATGATTTTATTAATTTCGTTTCTCCTTCAGACGATACAACTTCTGTAGATCGGGTTCTTGCGGCGTTGGAAAATAAGCCTATCTTATTGAAAACAAATCTGGACACGGATATTCGGTTTAATTTATTATTGGAAGCTAACTCCGATGCCGTGATCGAGTTGATTATGGATCCCATTGCGGGAGATAAGATAAAGGGATATGGTAACGGGAATCTGCAGATTCAATATGGGACTAAATCCCCTCTTAAAATGTTCGGTAATTATGTTATAGAAAAAGGGAGTTATAATTTCAGTATGCAACAGGTAATATTCCGGGATTTCGATATACGTGAAGGAAGTTCCGTTTCTTTTAAGGGGGATCCTTACAATGCCGAGTTGGATATTGATGCTATTTATACCGTAACTGCCAATTTGGGAGATTTGGATGAAAATCTGATTGCCGAGACACCTCGTACCAATGTATTGGTAAATTGCGTGTTGGGCATTACCGGAAATATGGCTCATCCCATGGTCAGTTTTGATATTGAATTGCCGGCATCCAATGAAGAATTGGAAAGACAAATAAAAAGTATTATTAATACGGATGATATGATGAACCGGCAAATTGTTTATCTTTTGGTTCTAAATAAATTTTATACAATTCAGAATTATTCAAGAGGAAACAGTGCCGGAACCAACGATCTGGCTTCCATCGCTTCGGCTACTTTGTCTTCCCAACTGTCCAATTTGCTGAGTTCCATTAGCGACAATATTCAGATCGGAACACGTATTAAAGCGAACGACAGTGAATTTACGGATACGGAAGTAGCTCTTTTACTTTCCAGTCAGTTGTTAAATAATCGATTGATTCTGAATGGTAATTTCGGATACCGGGACAATAAAAATATCGGAAAAGATCAATCCAAGTTTGTGGGTGATTTTGATTTGGAATACAAGTTGACACGCACCGGAGATATTCGTTTAAAAGCTTATAATCATTATAATGAAAATTATTATAATCTCAAGACAGCTCAGACAACACAGGGTTTGGGAATCATGTTCAAGAAAGATTTTAACAGTTTGAGGGATATCTTTCATCCGAGGTCTGTTTCCTCTCCGCTTCCCGATTCGTCTAAATTGACTATGATTCGGGATACAGTTCCGGTTTCGTATGTGGAAAAAGACAATTTTATCTTTTTCAGAGATAAATAAAGAGATATCCTTTTTGATTGTGAAGGATACCTCTTATCTCGTATTGTTATAGAAATCAATACATATCTTCATTCATCAGTTCGATAAATAAATCCGCCAGTTTATCGGTTACGGCATCTGCATATTCTTTTCCTTTTTCCGAAGTAGCTTTTCTCGGATCTCCGATTCCTGTATCTTCCGATACAAGGGCCCAATTGCGGGGAACCCAAGCTACCCCGTTTCTTAAAGAAGGAATATTGAACGGTTTGTGTTTACCATCCCCTGCAACAGAGAGGTTAACCAGTTCCGGACGATAATGCATCATGACGGAGGTTTCCAATTCTCCCGCATGATCGTCTTTTTCTTCAAAATAACCGGCTTGGGGAATAAATGAAAACCAATCGTTTACGATAATTGTAAAGTGAGGGAAATCGACAGCCAGGTCTCGAACCATATTTTTAAAACTGTTGCCTCCGTGACCGTTTACGATGATAAGGAGATGAATTCCTTGATAATCGAGTGAGGCCACTATGTCTGTCAAAATGGCTTTTTGAGTTTCGTACCGGGCGTGGAGACAGAAAGGCAATTCCCTTTGCCCCGGATTCTGAGAACCCAACGGGATCGGAGGTAATACCATTCCCCGAACGCCTCCTTCCCGAAATGCTTTGTTTACCGCCTCTACTGCAATATCGTGGGAAAGATAGCAATCGGTGAGATAGGGCAGATGATAATTATGGGGTTCGGTGGCTCCCCAAGGCAGTATTGCATATTGATACTTTAAATCAATCAAATCTCGATAATTGGATTTCAAAATGTCGAACTCTCCCGATGTATGTTTCATAATTATTTTTATTAAATGATCTGAATGATTCACCCGATCTTTCCCGGCGTGATGTTTACCCGACGGGTAGGTGCTGCATGTTCGTTGCGATAGTTAATTTGTTCGGCAACATTTTGAGCCAGCTCCGTAAACGCTTTTCCTGTAATGCTGTCCGGGCGGGTCGCTACGGGAATCCCGTTGTCTCCTCCTTCACGTATGCTTTGAACAATGGGGATTTGGCCCAATAGAGGAACATTCATTTCTTCTGCCAACTTTTTTCCTCCGTCTTTTCCGAAAATATAATATTTGTTTTCGGGTAACTCGGCCGGAGTAAACCACGACATGTTTTCGACCAACCCCAAAATCGGAACGTTTACTTTTTCGCCCGTAAACATATTGATGCCTTTACGGGCATCGGCCAAGGCAACGTCTTGCGGAGTGGTTACCACAATGGCTCCCGTGATGGCTAAGGTTTGTATCATGGTGAGGTGTATGTCGCCTGTTCCCGGAGGCAAGTCAATCAGAAAGTAATCCAATTCGCCCCAATAAGCATCGCCGATCAGTTGCTTCAGTGCATTGCTTGCCATGGCTCCTCGCCATACTACCGCACTTTCTTTATCTACAAAAAAACCGATGGAAAGCACTTTCACTCCGTATTGTTCTTCGGGAATGATCAAATCCCGTCCGTCTATTTGGTCCAACAGGGGCCGGGCTTGTTCCATGTTAAACATTTTCGGGATGGAAGGCCCGTATATATCGGCATCCAACAGTCCTACTTTGTATCCGGCTTGAGCCAACGCCACAGCCAAATTGGCAGACACGGTACTCTTGCCCACTCCTCCTTTTCCGGAAGAAACAGCAATGATGTTTTTTACATCCGGAAGCAATTTGTCGGGTTCCGGTCGTTGAAGTTGTTTGGTTCGGACCTCAATATTTCCTTTTATTTCCACGTCTTCACCGACATAAGTCAGTATAGCAGCTTCGGCAGCTTTGACAACGGATTTGATAAAAGGGTCGTTGGGCTTATCGAACAACAGGGAAAAGTTAACCTTATTCCCGTTGATGTGAATATCATCTTCAACCATGCCCATTTCTACCAGGTTTTTACCCGTTCCCGGATAGCGCACGTTGGTAAGCGCATCAAGTATCAGTTTAGGATAGAGTGCCATGAATCTTATTAATTAAAAATTAAAGGAAACATCCGATCCAATGTTTCAATTCTATAATAGTTCGATTAAAATAGGCTGTTCCTATGATTGCGATGTTTATGGTGGTTTTTCAATTCCAACAGGTACGATTAAATAGTTATGACACTTCCTTTATATCAAAGATCGATGGTTCCCGAGGCAAAAGTAAGGTAATTCTTTTACAAAGCAAAAACAGCGTTTGCAGTTATATCGGAAGGATAAGATTAAAAAAAGAATTGTAAGGAGAAGACAAATCACTCCTTGGCAGATATCAATAAACCCGGATTCGTTTATCGGACGATTATTTCGCGACTGCGGGTTTTTCGGTCTGTACGGGCCGGTATTTTCATTTTGCAGCAAACGAAGTTGTCGCTTACGGCGAGTCCGTAAAGTACGATTCGCGGGGTAATCGTACCCAATTCGTAACCGGACGGGAAATATGTGATCTTGGAGGAGGGGGGCTGTTACCCGGATTTTCTAACGCTTAATTTGAGATAAACGTTTGGTACAAACTATGCTTGGGGACGATGGCGAAATAAAATTTCGCGTAACGGACTTATTTTTATGTTGTTTTAATTAAATTGTATCATGAAAGAATATACTCAAAAACCCGAAAATACTTCCCGAACCATACCTGCTCGACCAAGTGCATCCAAGCAAGCTTCGGCTGATGTGATCCTCCAACGATTCAGGTCGAAGTATGTAAATGAATCTGTCCAACATAAATCGGATCCGGTTCAACGAGAAGAAATCGATGAAGAGGAGTTAATACAAGGTAAATTCGAATCTGTTCAACGTGAAGTGGTAGAGGAGGACGAATTGTTACAAGGTCGATTCAAACCGGTTCAATGCGAAGAAACCCAACATTCCTCATTCCTGACTCCTCATTCCTCGCTCAACAACACCGGCCTTCCCGATCAACTGAAAACAGGAATTGAAAACCTTTCGGGCTACAGTATGGACGACGTACAAGTACATTACAATTCGGATAAACCGGCTCAACTGAATGCCTTGGCTTATGCTCAAGGAACGGATATTCATGTGGCTCCCGGACAAGAAAAGCACCT
>DAIQOU010000212.1:0-7705 GCA_036787725.1 Bacteroidales bacterium | reverse complement strand
CGTCTCCGCATTTATAGAAGTTTCCTTTTATTGTTTTTCCCGAAAGTTCTGATTTTTCTTCAAATACTTCTGTCGGGATTACCAAGGAGAGTTCCCACCGGCAAAGTCCCGGTTTTTCTTGAAAAGGTTCTCTCCCCAAGCTTGACCAACGAACAATTTTATCGATTATTTCGGGAGATACGTGGATTCGGCCGTGGCGATCTTTTCCCTTTCCTAACAAAACCGTCCCGATACAATTGGCTTCCAGATTATAATAACCGGCATCGGGAGAAAAAGAAAGGAAAAATTCCACACAGGAATCGGTCCATACCGGTCCGTTATCTTTGCCGGCAACAGCCCTCACGCTGTTTTCTTCTACCCGGTAATTCAGAAAAATACATTTGTTATTGTGGGCAATCCGAAATGTCACTTTCGGACGATACGGGTATTCTTCCCAGTTGAGTATATCGATGGATTCTTCCGGAATATTTTGTTCTTCCAAAACACGGGAAACATCTGCTGCCCGAAGTTGTACCGCTTCTATTTTTTTGACTCTTATTTCTTTCATGTCCTGACAATTAAGCGAGGTATTCATTAATTACTTTTTTCATAAGTTCTTCGTTAGCCTCTACACTTTGCAATAACTTTAATTGCGCTCTTGTACGAATCAAATTGTGTTCCGGGTAATTAATTTTATAATAAGTATCTCCATTGAGATAATCCGTTAAGAAACGAACACATTGCATATAAGGAAACAGCATGGCTGCATAGGGTAGGTTTTCAGTCTCAACCGGAGTCAAAAAAGATTTTGCCGATTGCAAATAACCTTTGGTAAATGCGGTGAAAATATCCGGATTGAAGTTTATGTTATCTAAGTTCGGATCGTCTTCCGGTCCGGTATTGGCTGCTGTACGAAGGAAATCGCCGTAATCCGAAAAAATAAAGCTTGGCATTACCGTATCCAAATCGATTACACAAAGGATGGTATCGTCTTCATTAAAAAGTACATTATTTACCTTCGTGTCACAATGGCAAATCCGTTTCGGAAGTTTTCCTTCCCGGAACAGTCTTTCGGCTTTGCACATATTTTCGGCTCTTTGTTTTATTTCTTCTACAATCTCTTTTACTTCTTCCAATTTTCCGGCGCTGTTTGCTTCTAGCGCTTCATCAAACTGTTTTAAACGGAATTCCATATTATGAAAATTGGGGATGGTTTCTTCCAACCGGTCGGGAATATCGGCCAGCATGGATTGAAAATCTCCGAAGGCGATTCCCGTCTGGTAAGACAATTCCGGATTGATCGTTTCGTAGGTTTTGGAACGCGGGATGTAATACATTAATCTCCAGTATTCATTTCCGGTATAATAATACAATTTTCCGTCTTCGGCAGGAAGAAACGTAAGTACTTTCCGGTCGATATCCGTTTCTCCTTTTTCCGTTAATTTTTTCCGAATGTGTTTTGTTACGGCATGAATGTTATTTTGGAGGATATCTACGTTTTGAAAAATGGCATGATTAATTCGTTGTAAAACATAATCCGGCGTCTTATTTTCTGTTGTTCTTACCAGATATGAATCGTTAATGAGACCGGTTCCCAAGGGGGAAATATTACTTATTTCTCCCGAGATATCAAATTTACTTACGATAGCTAAAAGATGTTCCATGATTATCTGTTAATTTAAGATCATTTATTGTTATTTTGTTAATACACCTACCTCGGCAAGGGTAAAGTTTTCTGCCGGTACTGTTGTCTCCACCGGCTCCAATTGGAGATAACGACCGGAATAAGACCGGTTGAAATTCACATCCTGCCGAATCGGATTATTTTTAATATTATTAAAAATGCCGTTCGTTTGTATGGATGTCCATTGTTCTTTATCCGGACTTATCGACAAATTGTATTTATAAATATGAGGGACATTGTTTCGAGTCGCGGGAACATAGTAAAATCCTTTCAGAGAAATGACTTCACCCAAATCAATAATCAACGGTTTTTCCTTAGTTAAGGAAGCAAACGTTTGATCGTTTCCATCTATTATTTTCTCTGCATTTGCATCCTCCGGAGAAACAACGGTCCATCGGGAAGGCGCGATGTCAAATTCACGCATAGATCGTTCACTTACTTGTTTATTATTGTCTATAGTTGCAACCGCTTTTACGGTTCCGCCATCCGGAAGAGGAAACGCTTGTTCATACCGAATCGAAGAGACGGAAGGTTCCGTTCCGTCAATCGTATAATAGATAACCGGATCGGGAGTATTGCAGTGAATGGAAACCAAGCCTTGTTTATCTCTGTTTATAACCGGCAGTGATAAAAATTCGGGAGCTTTATATATTTCCAAGTTATTCAAGATGGGACAAGCCCATGCTTGTGTTATATTTATCCGGATCTGTTGGGTAGTTATGGTCGGAAAGCGTAGAATACGTTTGTAGCCGATAGTCGTTTCTTCAGCCAATGATTTCCACTTACTTTCCTCTATATCCAAATATTCTATGGAGAATTTCGCAATGCGTTGTCCCAAGGGGATGTATTCTTGCAAAACAATCCGGTTGAAGGTTTCCAATCCCGGCAACTCCACTTCAATTGAAGCTGTTGTTATTTCATCATCTGTAGTCCAGTAGGTATCGTAATCATTATCGAACAGATTGCGCGGACCGAATGAGTCTGCATTGCCCCGGGTAGCAGAAGCTGCGGCCTTGGCTTTTTTTGCCAAATTATTTTCAAATGTTTGGTCCATAATCGCTTTGAACTCCATCAAACGTGTGGAGTCGTTGGGATGAATGCGTCCTTTACGGTCCGGCGGAACATTCAATAACAGATTGGAATTCCTTCCTACGGAAGTATAGTAAATATCGACTAAGTGTTCCAACGATTTGACTTTATCGTCGGTAGCGGGACTGTAGAACCATCCCGGACGGATGGAAACATCTGTCTCGGCCGGTATCCAAGCTTTTCCGTTTACATTCCCGGCATTTAATGTATCGGTAGGAGGGGCATCGTGTCCGGGTCCGAAACCTTCAATATTGAGAGTAGACCAATTGGTCTTTCCGGCTATACCTCTTTCATTTCCCATCCACCGGCATCCCGGTCCTATATCACTGAAAATAATGGCATGCGGTTGGTGTTTATATACGGTAGCATGAAATAAATCCCAATCGTATTCTTGTTTTTTTCCGTCTTTTCCCCCTCCATTGGCACCATCAAACCATTGTTCAAATACTTCTCCATACCCGGTAAGTACTTCAGTCAATGTATTGACGAACACTTGATTGTATTCCGGCGTTCCGTAGGAAGGGTGATTTTGATCCCAAGGGGAAAGGTAAACGCCGAATTTCAATCCGTATTCTTTACAGGCTTCCGAAAGTTCTTTTAAGAGGTCTCCTTTTCCGTCTTTCCATCTGCTTTCCCGTACGGTATGCGTACTGTATTGGCTGGGCCAGAGACAAAAACCGTCGTGATGCTTGGCGGTGATGATAATGGCTTTCATTCCGGCGGCTTTGGCCGTTGCAGCCCATTGTCGGCAATCCACTTCCGTCGGATTGAAAACTTGCGGATCTTCTTTTCCATCTCCCCACTCAACATTGGTAAACGTGTTGGGACCAAAGTGGATAAACATATAGTATTCCATTTGTTGCCACTTTAATTGGTCTTCCGAAGGCAACGCTCCATAGGGTTGGGGCGGTTCTGTCTTGCGGGTACAAGAATAAATCGTTATTAAAAGAATCAACATCAAAAATCGGAAATGCTTCATCATGGAAATCGTTTTTAGTTAGAACAAAGATTGATTGATACAAAGATAGAGAATTCCGGTTTAATACCTGTTCCATTTAAAAAAAATAACAGAACGCTTCAGATGAGTGACCGGACCGGAAAAACACGTAAAAAGGTGTCCGTATTTACTTTTCGGACACCTTTACTCTAAGGTTTACAACGATATACTTTTTTAATAATAAATTACTTTTTCGGTAATGGAGGATCCGTCTTTGAAAAGTTTTTTAACAATATATATATTATTCCTTTTCGGACAAGTTATTTCCATTCCGTGCAGATTATAATAAATCCTTTTTACTTCTTCTTTCTGATTGGAATTAATATTTTCTACAGCAGTAGAATGGGGAGTTACGGTAACTTTGTATTCTTTTCGGGCAGATTGATTATAAGTATTTAAAAAAACGGAAGTATATATACCGGAATCGGCTTGCGTTATATGGGGTATTTCATATTCTCGTGATCCGGACATCTGATTATTGGGTCCGGAAAATGCCCATGTTCCGGAAGAAGAAAGAGAAGGTCCGAATACCAGTTTGTTTCCTTCCGCCACAGTAATGTCGTCGGATGTCAACCAGGTATCTTTCGTTCCTGTTTGATAATAGGGAATAATATCCGCAATTTCATAGTCTTCGGTATTCGTGAGAATATCCAATTCCGCAATGCAGGCATGTGTTCCCGCTAAAGCTGTCATTCGGAAATAGCGTGCCGAAACAGGCTTAAAATATACTTCAGCTGCATACGGTAACCAAGTGCCTCCCGAGACGGTTTCCCAAACTTTATTATCCGTGCTGACCGAAAATAAAAATTCCCGAACAGTGCCATTGGTAGAGTTATCCAATCGGGGTGTAGCCAAAAATCCCGAGATTTCCTGTATTTCTCCCATATCTACTTCAATATAATGGGGGGCTCCGGTCGTACCTTCACTGTATTGTGTATGCCATTTTGTAGTTACATCCCCATCAATGGCATTCTTGGCATTTCCGTCTTCAGAACTTGTTTCTTCACTGCTGACCGAATGAATTTTCCAGTTATTTTTCGAAAGGCGATGGTGTTCGGTATTCGTATCGCGATAAGTTCCGGTAGCTAAATCCAAATCAAATTGCTGTTTGTAATTATAAATTACGGTCTTTTCATTTTCATTAAAATGAAGCGGGAACAGGATTGTTTTTGACTCGGGTAATCCGGGGTCTTGCCAACGATCGCCAACATACATGTAAGTGGTTCCGGCCGACCCCTGAAGGGTAAGTATAGAAGCGGCTTGCGTATCGTAAGCAATCGGATTGCCTATGTTAATTCTATTGGACCATCCTTCGGTAAGTGAGTGGGAATAAGAATAGGATGTTTGATTCGGATCCCATCCGGTACAAGCCGAAAAAAGCATAAAATAAGTATCGCCGATTCTTACTACAGCAGGTGCTTCGCGTTGTTGTCCGGAGAATAATTCGGTATGTTCCACTACGCTCAAATAGTCGTCCGATAATTTGAAAAGTCCCAAGTGTTGGTTCTCCGAAGTCGTAGAAATAAAATAAGCCGTTCTGTCATTATCGACAAATACAGTACAATCACGGGATTTTATTCCCAACGGCCGACCGGCCCAATGGAATTTATAAGGGCCGTTTACGGAATCACAATAGAATACGGCCGCTTCGGATGCTCCGTAATTACTTTGTTCCCAATGGCACCATACAACATACTTACCCGTTTTTTTATTATGCATGATTTTAGGTCTTTCGATAAAACGGGTACTTCCCAGTTGCGGGTGAGTCACTCCGTTTTCAATGATCTTCCGTTCGAATTTCCAGTTTACAAAATCCTTGGTAGAGTACATATTAACGTCCGGATTCCACTGATTGGAACGATCTTCTCCAATCATATACCATGTATCTCCTACTTGGACAAATCCGGCTCCATGTGCTTGTACCGGATTGCCGTTATCATCTTTCCCCATGGCTCCGTTTTTTATGGTTACCCAATTGGAAGGTCGCCCGTTTAAATAAGCAGTTACGGCAGCGGTCAGTTCTTGAATGGTTTTCAATACATCTTTCCCGATCGGATTGTCATAAACAGCTTTGGCCGTTTCAATCGCCGCTTCAAAAACGATTTTATTGGGATAATCGGACGAGTAGGCTAACCGGATTGCATTTTGTAATTCGGTTGTTAAATAGTTGTATCTTGAAATAATTTCATTTTGTTCCTTCAACCCGGCAATAGTCGATTCAATGTTGTCGCGCTGATCTTCCGGACTGTCATAAATGGCTTGGGCAGTTTTGATTATGTTTTCTATACCGGCTTTGTCGGGATAGTTGGTTGTAGAAAGTTCTTTTTTCAGGGCTTCAATTGCTTCTTTCAGCGGTCTGTAAATTTCCCGAATAGTTGCAGCCTCGGTAAGGGCATCGTCTAAGTTACGAATTGCCTGAAGGACGGCCTCTTTGGTTTGTTCCACTTGTTTTGCCGCATTAATAGCTTCCCGGTACCGGAGTATATTAAAATATCCCGGTCCTTCGGTTACCAAGGTGTCGGCTACTGCCATGGCTGTTTTTCTTTCCAGCAATTCGTTATATATTTCCACACTTTCGCCTAAGTAATAGAGTCGGAATCCGTCGAAACCTACCCAGTTGGCTGTAGTATTAACCGTTTTGAAGCCGATTTCGAGTTTTCCGTCTATTACAATTGTTTCCACTGAATATTCATTTCCTTCCGTTACGAGGGTTTCATCTATTCCGGCATACACAAATGTGCCTTCGGTTACAGCCGGAGTTCCCGATTGATGGGTAGAATGGGCAGATACCGTAAGCCTGTATTTCCCGGAGAGGAGTTCTGCCAATTCTTGCGACAGGCTTGCATCTTCCAGTTTGTTGTTATCGGACGAACTTGTCCATTTTTCGGCATATACGTTTCCCTCTTTTTGCCAACCTTGCGAAGAAGGGGCATCGTTTGTTTGGGACTGCATTCCGTTGTTTATCCAATGAGCCAATCCGTCGGTTTCAAAACTAGGGTTTTGTATATAGAAAGTTACTTCCAAGGGATTGGCGGCGGTGGCGTTTTTAAGTTGATAATTAAATATTGCTTCTTTTAATTCGTTGACGACTTGTATTATCTCTTGCATGGTGGCGTTCGGTTTGTTTGCAATCTCTTTTGCTTTATCGATCGCTGAAAGTAAGATGTCGGCTTCGGTTCCTTTACCTTCTCCATAAAGAGTTTCTGCTTCTGCTATCTTATTATTTAAATCGGTTTTATCGATCCCGTAATAAATGATTTTTACATAATCGACTAACACTTTAGCGGTATTGCCGGATCCGGTACCGGCTACTGATGCCAATCCCACTTGTATTTTTCCTTGTGTCTCTTCTGCCAGAACGAATTCAATTGTGTCTGTTATCCAAGTATTAACAGGAAATAAGCTTACCGTTGAAATAGCGGGTTCTTTTTCTCCTTCCGGAATCCAGCCTGCCAAGCTGCTGCCTCGTGGATCGGAGCCTGCATTATAATAGGCCGAAACCAGTGCATATTTACCGCTTTCCAACGTGACCGGTTGCGAATAATTAAGGATCACTCCCCAACCGGTAGTTAAAGCCAACGCTCCTCCCGTTGATCCGTTGTATCCGGTTTCCGGTATTTCGGCACTGTTATTGAATGTTGCTCCGCTTCCGTAAGCAAATGTTCCCGCGACGGTATAAGTCGCATCCATGTCTTTGTTCCATCCGAATACTTCATTAATTACATCTCCCCGGATGTTCCCGGTGGTGTTTTCGTCGTAATTAAATTCCGTATCGAAACCGGCATTTGTTAAATGTCTATCTGTAACGTCGATAAACGGTGTTTGCATTTGATCGGTTGGAATGTTTTCCTTAAAACCGGTTTTCTCGGCATGTACAAAGAATACAAAAGAAATAAATAAAAATAGGATTGTTTTTTTCATAATTATTAATTCTTAAAATTATAAAATCAGTTTTT
>DAIQOU010000211.1:0-7707 GCA_036787725.1 Bacteroidales bacterium | reverse complement strand
TGATCTGTATTTTTAATTAAAAAAGAAAATTATGGATTTACGTAATTGTATGCCGGTATTGTTTGTTAAGAATGCGATTGCTTCGAGGAATTTTTACCGAGATGTGTTGGAGATGACTGAAATCATGAACAGCGGTGACTTGAACTTCGCATTTAAGGAAGGTTTTGCCATCTGGCAAATACTTGAACAAAATGAAATTCCAAGAAAATTGGGAATGGATAACATTACCGATTCAAAGGCTGTAGTTCGTTCGGAATTAGCATTCGAAACGGGTGATATTGATACTGTTTTCGGAAGATTGATAGAAGCCGGGGTTACTTTTCTGCATGAGATAAATACTGAAATATGGGGACAACGAAATCTCCGCTTTTATGATCCGGACGGACATCTTATTGAAGTGGGAGAGGCCATGCCCGTTTTCCTTGCTCGTATTTTTGAAGAAGAAGGAAAAGATTGGGAAGCAACCTCTAAGCGGACCTATATGCCGGTGGAAGTATTAAAGAAAATCCTAGAAGGGGGACGAGAACAAAAACAAGACTGAAAAGAAAAATATTTCTATACGTCAGTAGAGATATAAACAATAAATTCTTTAAAACAAATAAGCCGGATTAAACGAACAATCCGGCTTATTTGTTTTACTTTGTTTAACTCTTTATGCTTCCGCAACCGGTTGAACCGAAATAAACGACCGGTTATTTTTTGTTTTCTTGAATTTAACCACACCGTTTGTCAATGCAAATAAGGTATGATCTTTTCCCATTCCTACATTTTCCCCGGGATGATGAGTTGTTCCGCGTTGACGAACAAGAATGTTGCCGGCTTTACATACTTCCCCTCCGAAAATTTTAACGCCTAATCGTTTACTCTCCGATTCGCGTCCGTTCTTTGAGCTACCTACTCCTTTTTTATGTGCCATTTTTCTACGATTTTAACGAATTAAGCTACGATTTCTTTTATTAAGATTTGGGAGAATTGTTGACGGTGACCGTTCAATTTACGGTATCCTTTCCTTCTTTTCTTATGGAAAATCAACACCTTGTCTCCTTTTACATGAGTAAGGATTTCGACAACCACTTTTGCGCCTTCTACTACCGGTGTCCCGATCGTAACGGCTCCTTCGTTGTCAATCAACAATACTTTTTCAAATTCCATTTCAGCCCCTTCATCGGCACTGATACGATGGACATACAACTTTTGATCTTTTTCTACTTTAAATTGTTGTCCTTGAATGTCTACAATAGCGTACATCTGTTTTTATAATTTACAGGTTATCTCCCGGAGGTGGAAAAACTGATTCTTCACTTGAACTACCCCCTGCGGAATTCAGAGCGCAAAATTAATGTTTTTTTTTATATGTACAAAATAAGAACTCCCTTTGTTTGAATTATTTTCATGATTCGTCCCGCTTTCAAAGCAAGGATTGGGGATTCAAGTTTTCTTTTTCAATATCTTGGAAATAATTGTAAGTGCCTACTTTCAGTTCGGAAACGGCCATTTCGTCACAAACGATAATTCCTTTCGGATGAAGTTGCAATGCCGTAATGGTCCACATTTGGTTGACGGCTCCTTCTACTGCCTGAGCTAAAGCTCGGGCTTTGTTGTGCCCGTTTACCATGATCAATACCTCCTTGGCATCCAAAATAGTGCCGACTCCCACTGTTAAAGCTGTTTTGGGAACTTGAGACAAATCATTGTTGAAAAAACGGGAATTGGCAATGATGGTATCGGTAGTCAGTGTTTTGATGCGGGTGCGGGAAGAGAGGGAAGAGCCCGGTTCGTTGAATGCGATATGTCCGTCAGGTCCGATTCCTCCGAGAAACAGATCGATCCCTCCGACAGCTTGGATTTTTTCTTCAAATGCATGGCACTCCGCTTGCAGATCCGGTGCATTTCCGTTGAGAATATTTATATTTTCCGGTTGGATATCGATGTGACTGAAAAAATGATTCCACATAAACGAATGATAACTTTCCGGATGATTTTCCGGCAGACCCACGTACTCGTCCATGTTGAAGGTGATCACGTGTTCAAAAGAGATAATCTTCTTTTTGTTCAGTTCAATCAGGTTTTTATACATTCCCAGCGGAGAAGAACCGGTGGGCAATCCGAGAACAAACGGCTTCTCCTTACTTGGAGCGGCCTCTTTTATTTTTTTTGCTACATAATTGGCGACCCATTGCGACAATAAGTCAAAATTCGGTTGAATGATTAAGCGCATGATGATGTTGTTTTAGATTTATGTTTAAATAAGATAAAACCTGCATGTAGGAAGCAAAGGTACAATTTTTTCAATTACATTGCTTTGATCTTACAGCCCGGATATGGGAAGAAAATTTGAGTTTCGCCCTGCCGGAAAAAACTCGGGAAAACGACTCAACTTCTTTTTCGCACTTACATAGCCGTAATTATGATTGCCGGCAGATACGATAAAAGGAATGGTAATGATATGATATTAAATTAAAAGATCTTTGTATGCAAATACCCGGAAGAAAGTGAGTCCTCGTTACCGGTATATGAAAAATGCTTTTAGAATACAATGAAATGTGTTTTAGTTACAGTGAAACGGATTACCCTGCTTGATAGCATTATTGTTTCGCGATTTTTTTGAATAAATGATCCGGCTACCGCTCGCCGGCCGATTGGTCTCCGGACTTGGATTTTAACGACAGTATCTGTTTTTGAAATCCATAAAAGAAAGAAATTCAGCTCTTCTCCCGAATGACGAAAAAAAGAAGGGAAAGGCAGTGCTTCCATATTCCATGCAAGGGAGAAAAAACGGTGCAGGGAGGGGAGATTTTCTGTCCGCTTAGGCAGAGAAGCATTGTTCAATATGACAGTATTATTCTGTTCAGTATGACAGTATTCTTCTGTCCGCTTAGGCAGAATTGTTCTGTTAAGTATGACAGTATTTCACTGTTCAATATAACAGGAAATCTCTGTCCGTTAAGGCAGAATTTTGTTTCCGTATACATCGGTTTGATTCCCCTGCAATCAATCGGCTTTGTAAGACGTAGGCATCATTTGTAAACGGGCATGTCGGTTTTCGGAGCTTTTAATTCCCCAACATCTTAACTTTATCAAAAAACATATGACTTTTATTTGTAATAAAAAATAAACATTACCTTTGCAAAAGACTAAGTTTAATCGGTTTATGATTACATTACATAGCTCCGTCGCACGTATCTTCAGAATACGGTCTTAATCCGTACCGAGGACTTTATCTCGGTTTTCTTATAATTCTCCGTATCGCGGAGAACAAAATCATATTGTATTTTAATTAACCTTTCAGGTGCGGAACTGCTTTTGTCTCCGTGTCTGTAACATTTATAAGAAAACAACATCATGGATACTGCTAAATTTCGATTATCGATAGTTTTTCTTCTATTTTTTATTTTCTTCCCCATAAGGGGACAAACCGTAAGCTTGTCGGGCCGGATAATAAATCAAAACAATCGTAAGCCGATAGAGTTTGCCCGATTGTCCTTGTTTAAACAAGATTCTGTTTTTGTGAAAGGAACTTCTGCCGATACATCAGGTATATTTGAGTTGACCGGCCTTCCGGCAGGTGATTATGTCCTTTCGGTCTCTTGTATAGGATTTGAGACCAAACGGATACAAATACAAAATCTTTCGGAATCGACGGGCTTGGATGTCTTTTTGGAAGAAAGCGCGGTAGCGCTGGATGAGGTAATTGTTTCCGTTGCCCCCGTGATAAGCAAAATAAATCAACGGATCATTTTTCCTACCCATCAACAACGAAATCATTCTTCCAATGGGATACAGTTACTGACTGTGATGATGCTTCCCGGCTTGAGGGTTAATTCGTTGGCAAATACGGTTGCTTCTTCGGATGGAGGAGAGATTATTTTTCAAATCAACGGAGCGCCGGTTTCTCGGGAAGAAATACAGACGATCAAGCCCAAAGATATTCGAAGAATAGAATATCAGGATTATGCCGGAGTGCGTTACAGTCATTCGGCTAAAGTGATCAATTACGTGGTCCGCCGGGATGAAAAAGGAGGAATAGTAGGGATGGATTTAATGAATTCCCTTATTAACTTTTCGGGAGGAGATGTGATTTTTGCTAAGTTTACTAAAGGAAAATCGGAATATGCTCTTAATTATGTGATTGCTTATCAGGATTTTGACAGTAATAACCGGGATCGGGAAGAAACGTTTTATTTCTCCGGAGTTCCTCCCTTGTCCAAGAAAGAGATAAGTGAGAAGGGGAAATTTGTTTCTCAAATACACGATATTATGTTCGGATACAATTACCGGGTGAATGATTCTTCTTTTTTTAATGTAAAGATGAAATACGGTATTACCCGACAGCCTCATAATGATTTCCGTAATCGGTTGTTGGAAAACGTAATCGGAGAAAAGCGTATTTTTGAAGGACTGAAACAGCATGTCGATATGCCTTCAGCAGATCTTTATTATGTACATGCATTGAAGAATAAACAAAAAGTATATATCAATGCGGTAGCCGGCCATATCAATACGGATTTATATCGTAATTATTTGGAATATACTAATAAGGATACCATTTATATGCAACAATTACAGACTTATTCCGATAAATATTCGTTGATTGCGGAAGGGGTTTATGAGAAAGAATTTACTCTCGGAACACTCAAGGCGGGAGTAAAACACATTCAATCTTTTACGGAGCAAACATTTCAACAAACCGTCGATTTAAAATCCCGGTTAAGACAGGCCGAGAGCACTGTCTTTTCGGAATGGTTATATAACAAAAATAGTTTCAGCTACGGTGTGGGATTGAGATTGAATCGTGTGTATTTTTCGAATGATCTTGTTTCGAAGAGTTATTACAGCCTTCTTCCGAAAGTGATGATAGGATATCGATGGGAAGAGGCCTCTTTCTTGCGTTATGATATGGAAGTGAGCCGTACCAATCCGACATTGATTCAATTGACGGATATACCGATCCGGATCGATGCTTATCTCATGGAAACCGGAAATCCGGCATTGAAACCTTATGTGAATTGGAACAATACGATCTTTTTCGAGAAAAGGAAGGGATTGGCGACCTTAAACTTAAACTTGCGTCATCATTACAAACACAATCCCATCATGGAAGCGAAAAAAGAAACCGGAAACGTCTTTTTGACCGTACCCGAAAATGGAAAGAGTTGGAATAAATCCAATGCCGAAGCAACGGTGAGTATCGGTATGATAAAGGATATTTTGCAATTTTCTTTTAGTGGAGGAATCAATCATTTCGACAGTAAAGGAAAAGATTATCGACATATTCATACCGGCTTTTATTATCATGCCGATCTGTCGGCTATGTATAAACGATGGTTGTTGATCGGCCGATTGCAGCCTTTTGACGAGAACTTGGAGGGAGAAACACTGATTAAAAACAATAATTATCACTATGCGGCGATTCAATACAATGCCGATCATTTTTCGTTGGGAATAGGGGCTTTCAACCCTTTCAAAAATGTATCTCGAACCATTATGGAAAATCGGAATGCCTCAGCGCCGTTCAAAAGAGAAACGTATAGCGATGCTTCTCGACTGCTTGTCGTTACGTTTACTTGGAGCTTCTCTTTTGGAAAAACATCCGGTTCGCATGAGAAACGATTGAATAATCAAGATACGGAACATGGTGTAAGAGAACTTTATAAATAGACCCGACAGGTCTTTGCAGGTAAAGGAGCCGTCTGAAAAGTAAAAAGGACGGTTCCTTTTGTATTTACTTGCTTCCCATACATTTTAGGTGAGGAGAGATTAATGAGAACGGACAGGGTTACAGGGTTAAACATATTATTTTTATAGAAAAGCAAGCATTTGTAATCCGGCTTTGTAATAGACATAATGAAAATATTTTCTTATCTTTGCTTCGATTTTAGAAGAGTATTCTTCCGTGTATCTTAGCTTAACCACGTAAAAAACAAAGAAATATGCAAAGAAATCAATCTGCTCTTGTTCTCTTTTCCGGAGGACAGGATTCTACTACCTGCCTGTTTTGGGCTCTCAAGTATTTTAAGTCGGTACAAACACTCTGTTTTACTTACGGACAGCGGCATTCGGCGGAAGTGGAAACCGCTCGAAAGATTGCGGAGAAGTACGGAGTTCCTTTCCGTTTGTTGGATATTTCAGTGATTGCTCAATTGGCGGATAATTCGCTTACCAATCCCGAAATGGTGATGGATAAAGAAAAACCGGATCACTCGTATCCCAATACGTTTGTTCCCGGACGAAACCTGTTATTTTTGACGTTTGCGGCTGTTGTTGCCCGTTCCAATTCTATCGATAATATTGTGACGGGTGTTTCGGAAGCCGATTACAGCGGTTATCCCGATTGCCGGGATACATTTATTCATTCCACCAATGCTACGTTGAATCTGGCTATGGATGAGCATTTTACCATTCATACACCGTTGATGTGGAGGAACAAAAAAGAAGTTTGGGCGTTGGCAGACGAGTTGGGTGTATTTGAGGTGGTGCGGAACGAAACATTGACTTGTTACAACGGGGTCCCGGCCGACGGTTGCGGAGAATGCCCCGCCTGTGAATTGAGAAGAAATGGATTGGAAGAATATCTAAAAAGCAAAACGGTATGAGTGAACAAACAGCCGATTTAACCTTGTTGGGGAATAAAACCGAATATAAACAAGAATATGCTCCCGAAGTACTGGAGACTTTTTTTAATAAACATACGGAAAATGATTATTGGGTTCGTTTCAATTGTCCCGAGTTTACGAGTGTGTGTCCGATTACGGGACAACCTGATTTTGCCGAGATCCGTATCGATTACATTCCGGAATTACGGATGGTAGAGAGCAAAAGTTTGAAGTTGTATTTGTTCAGCTTCCGTAATCATGGGGCATTTCATGAAGATTGCGTGAATATCATTATGAAAGACCTCATTCGATTGATGGACCCGAAATACATTGAGGTTACGGGAATCTTTACTCCGCGAGGAGGAATCAGCATTCATCCGTATTGTAACTACGGAAAACCGGGTACGTGTTACGAAGAAATGGCGAGAACACGGTTGATGAGCCATTGAAGAATATTGCAAAGAAGAAGAATAGGCTGTAATTCAACTTTTAAAAGAATTACAGCCTTCTTTATCCTAAAAACGGTTTTTCTATTCCGGTTCTTTTGAAGAAAAGATCAGGCTGAGACCAAGCCCTGCAATACCATTGCATAAGGAGAGATCTTTTTCATCAAAACTACACGATAGTTTATCCAGGTATTTCCGAATAGCCTGATCGGATATAGAGTGTTGAGGTTGTAATAAGTTCAGGTAGATTAATTCTTGCCAACCATTTCTGATGTAGTTTTTTATATTGTTATTATCTTGCAGATTAATTCCTGCTTGATTTATTCTCTTCTTCAACGGTGAAGAGATTTCTTCTTCTCCAACTAAATTCAACAGTTTGGATAGCAGATACAAATCACTTTCCTCATATAAGCCGGACTCTATAGCTTTATGCGAGGATTGTAATAATTTTGAATAAATATCGGAGCTTATATCTTTGTAGGAATCAAGCTGTTGAATTCTATATAAAAATGCAAAAACAGAATTGAGAAAAAATAAATGAAAAGGCTTCTTCGTATTAAGTATTTTTTGATAAAATTCCGGTATGGTATTAATATGCCGAATGCCCGAATCTGACTCTTTATATTTAGATAATATATAGAAATCTACCGATAGCAGTACATCTTTAT
>DAIQOU010000005.1:0-26234 GCA_036787725.1 Bacteroidales bacterium | reverse complement strand
TAACTTCCAAAGTGGATGAGCGAATTGAATTGACCGGTATTGTCTTTCGGCTGGCCGGAGCAGAAGAATATGTAAATGAGGAGATCACACCCTATTCGAATGCGATAGATGCCTATTTCGAGAAATACAAAACACATCCTTTGATTTCCTATGCTCGAGAGACGTTGCGGTTACGGGATAGTGTGGCCTATGGGGGAATTACGGGTTCGGCTCTTCTGTTGCAAATAAAAGAAGGGAAAATCAGTTTGAATCCTGAAGTAGACTTGCCGCTGTTTTTGGATGACCCGCGGTGGTCGGAAGAAACACTGAAAAAATATATAATCCTATTGAATGATTTTTATGCAAAGACTAAATTTCGTGTATTTTTCAATGGACAGAAAGAATTGTATGCCCGGGCAGAAGCTAATATGAATAAAATATTGGATACGATTCACACCGATTGGTTTCATTCTTTTTACGGTCAACCGTTGGGTAATCCGACGGTATATGTTTGTTTGACCAACGGAAAGCATAATTATGCTTTCCTTTCATTTGATGAGGAACAACAAAATGATTCCGGAATTGCAATCGGTTGCACGTATATGGATGAAAACGGATTTCCGACATTTAATGAAGACATAATTCCGGTAATTGTCCATGAATACGCTCATCTTTTTACGAATCCGCTCATTAGCAGATACAGTTCCGAAATGTCAGCTGCTGCCAACCGAATATTTCCGTATGTAAAAGATGAGTTAACCGCAGCTGCTTATGGGGAGGCCATGATAATGCTGATTGAAGGATTTAATAATCTGTTCACATGTATGTATTTCAGAGAACATCCGACCGGATTTGAAAAACATGAAATAGCAAAACTTGAAAGTCGCGGGTTCATTTGGTTGAAAAGAAATGTCAGTTTTATGGATCACTTTTATGAAAACCGAGACCTGTATCCCGCTATTGAGGATTTCATGCCTCAGCTGATTTCTTTTTTTAATTTTACCGCCGATAATATTAAAGAAATAAAGGAAGAATATGAAAGAAAGAATCCGTATGTCGTTAATGTGTATCCGGCGTTAAACAGTGTGGTTGATCCCGGGATAACATCTCTTCGGGTTGAATTTTCTCATCCGATGTGGGAGGCTATGGGTGTTTACAGTATAGGTGATAAAAACCTGGAATCTCCGTTTGCTCAAAATGATCTGACAATAATGGATTATTGGAGTCCGGACCGGAAAACAATAATAATGCCCGTTCAATTGAAGGCAAATACTCGATACGGTTTCTTATTGCCTGCGGGTGTATATCAGTCGGAAGATACTTATCCGATGAAAGAAAATTTTGAAATAAGATTCAGCACAAAATAACCCGGGATGAAAGTATCGAGATATACATTTTTGTTTTCGCACGAAAATCGTTTTTATATTTATAATACGTTGTCTAATACACTTATGGAAGTAGACGAAGGTTATTATAAAATATTGGAGTTGTCACAACGGCAAAAAACAGCAATAATAAACGACTTGGATAAGGAATTGATGGGTGTATTGACAGATAAACGATTTATTGTGGAAAATGAAACGGATGAATTTTTATTATATAAGTCTATAATTCACGGACAGCGATCACAGACCGAGCAAATGCATTTAACCCTTGCACCAACGATGGATTGTAATTTTAAGTGCCATTATTGCTTTGAAAAAAAAGAGAAAACGTATATGACTTCTCAAGTCATAGATTCCATTATCAAATATGTCACTTCGATAAAAGACCTGAAAAAGATTCATTTGACATGGTTTGGAGGAGAACCTCTTATGGCAACAGACCAAATGGAGGAATTCTATTCTAAATTTTCAAAGCAATGGAACCGAGAGTTCAGTTCCAATATTATTACTACAGCATACCATATTACAGATAAAGTTATTGATATATTAAAATCAATAAAGGTGGAAGATATGCAGATCACGTTGGATGGAAACAGGGACAGCCATAACAAAATTAAATATTCGGATGATTGTGAAGACGTATTTTCCAAAGTAATTCGGAATATAGATTTGTTGGTAGAAAAAGCGCCGGAAATTCATATTACCGTAAGAGTTAATCTGACTAAGGAAAATGCGCATGAATATGTAAGCCTTTATAAGCTGTTAACCGATAGGTATCGTCGACGAAACCTTGGTGTTGCTCCTGCATTTGTACAAGATCGGGGAAATGATAATTGGCGTTCCTCCAAAAACATTTTTTTTAATCAGAAAGAGTCCTCCACATTTGTCTTGAATTTATATCGAAAAGCAGGAATTCATACTCCTTGGATGAGATACCCCGAACGTTTTATCAATGAATGTGCCATCAGGGATCAACGAGCCATCTCTTTTGATCCTTTGGGATATGCTTATAAATGTTGGGAAATTATAGGAAATAAAAAATATGCTGTAGGAAAATTGGAAGATGGAGTAATTAAGAATATTAATCAAACCATGTTAAACCGACAATTATATGGAGCCGATCCGATTGAAGATAAAGTATGCTCAAAATGCTCCTATCTTCCTCTTTGTAACGGAGGTTGTCCCATTCATAGGATAGAAAATGAGTTTGAAGCCGGAAATATAGATACGTGTGTTTGTTATAAAGGATTTTTATCCGATTTTATGAAAATACATTTGGACTTAAAAAGAGCCGGATATGATAATTACTAATCGATTCTTAAGAAATCTCATATTATCCGGCTTATATTTTTGCTTTTGTTTGAAATAGTACCGTTTTATTTCAATTAAATGTTTTTACCTCCAATATATATACCGGTTGAGGAACGGTTTCGATGATTCGTTCTCCATCTCCCTGCGAGGTGTGTTGTACAAATAAATGGAGTTCTTTTTTCTGTTTCCAAAGTTCTGTATCGTGTGTGGGTTCCCATGCATCGACCGAGAAGCCGGTGAGGTCCCGAACCTGCCATTCATCGGAAATAATATTATCGGTATAAGCAAGAGACACTTTACTGTCCCTTTCTTCATCGCGAAAGATATAATAAATGGCATTTCCGTCTGCTGCAATTCTTGGACGGGCAATCGGAATCATTTTTGTACCGGCACCTTTCAGCGAAAAAGGAGTCTTTCGTTCGGAGACTTGCCGGTTTTGCCATTTTTCTCCATCAAACCATACAATTCGGTATTGAGGGATTTTACTGTTTTGATTTCTCCAATAAGTAGCAATAAAGGGATGGCCGTCGCTGTTGGCGGTCATTGAGGTTTGATTGATGAGTTCCGAGTGTTGCGGAATAATACAAGCAATCTCGGCATTGCTTTCGCGGATAGGCAATTCATATTTTTCTCCGGTGGTTTTATACCAGCTTATCCCGTTGTCAAACGAGCGGGCATAACACAAGTCGTGATTTGTTTCTACATGAAAAGATTCTCGCCAAACCCAGGAAAGATGAATGGTACCTTGTTCATCGACATATAATTGCCAGTAAGCGTTTCGTTTATTTTCTCCATCAATGAGGATGTCCCGGACACGATTCCATTGTTTGCTTTTTACGGCATAACGGTTCATTACCAAGTTGCCTCGTCCCGATTCGCCGGAGCGGTAAACAAATAACAAATCTCCTCCCGTCAACGAATAAAATTCCGGGTAGGTCACTCTATTTTCATCTTTACCGATCATGGGTATTTTTTCTCCCAGTTCGAGAGAGAGAGGGGCCTTACTTCGGCAATAATTGAGGCGGTTGTTGTGATGATCGAAAGCTATATGCAAATATCCTTCTCCGTCTACCATAAAACTGATAATATTATGAGCGTCTTTACACCGGCCTTTATAGGGGGAACGTTTAATTTCCCATTCTTCTGTGCCTAATTTGCGTTTTCCCACTACCAGGTATTCTTCCGGATCGTAATAAGTGATAAACTGAATATCCCCGAACGTTACTACCGAATTATTTCTGAAAACCGTGGTATTTACCGATGTTTTGCTGTATCCTTCACCGACTTTCACCAAGCCCGGCAGATTGGCTTCTTTACATTGGCATTGAGAAAGGATTCCCCAACAGATAAAACAGATAAAATAAAGTTTAGTCGTCATAAGTCATTTTTGTTATAAGAACTCCCGTCTTATTTTAATCCGCAAAAATAAGACGGGAGATACTCTTTTTAAGTGAAAAAACAATCTTTTTACCTCTTTATACTTATTTCCATCCCGGATTTTGCTCCAATACTGCATTTAGATTGGCATCGATAACCGATTGCGGTATGGGGAAAAGCTTCCATTCAATGGGGCTTTGTCCGCTTACGGGATAATCGGCCCAATAATAAGCATGTTTTTGTATTTGGTCGGCAGCGGTTATTCCGTCCATACGCATAAGCGTACACCACCTTCTTTCTTCTATAAAAAGTTCCCGGGCGCGTTCGTCGAGGATAAGGCCGATTGAAACCTCATTCGGAGTGATCATGTATTCGCATCGGGCTCTTCTGCGAAGTGTATTAATATCTTCTGAAGCTTTGTTTTTATCGCCTGCACGAAGGTAAGCTTCGGCCCGGATAAGGTAAGTTTCTGCCACCCGGCAGGCATATTCGTCACGATACATATTCGAACGGTTGCCTCCGGCTTCCAAGTCTTCATATCCCCAGTCATCGATAGGAGCAAATTTCGTCCATATCGGATAGTAACGATCCACGCGAGATTCATCAAGCATATCTCGTGTTACCACTTTGCCGAACATACTGTGTTTTTGATCGAGACAAATCAATTCCCTGCGAATATTAGCCGATGAATTGCGTAGGTCTTTCGCAAATTTATCTTTCCAGATTTCATCGATTACATAATTGGTCGGCGCGACACCCGATATTCCGCGGCCTCCCAGGTAGGCGCTGACATTTCCTCCCGCATATTCCGCGGGAATGTTGCTGTTCCAAGGAGAATCGTGTGCCCCTTCTTCTCTGTATTCGGGTTTCCAGTAGGCATCTCTGAATACAGGACTGAAATTACGAGAATATTCAAGTAAATTGTTTCCTTTGAATTCTTGCCATACTTCAAAATCATTCTGTAATGTCCATAAGGCTTCGGTATTGCCTTCGGCATAGTCCAGATTTCCTCGTTGGAAGAGATCGAAAAATACGTCTCCGTCCGGGTAATAAGCATTAATACCGTTCATGGGTCTGGCACCATCCTCTGTAGCACGCGTACCGAATCGCTCTGTCATTAAGCGATGGAGTCCCATGGTTTTTCCTGCATATTCAATGGATTTTTCCAGAAGGGCCGAATTGTTGTTTTGATCGATAGCCAAGGCCAAGTAAGCTTCTGCCAGGTAATGACAGGCGGCACCTTTGGCTACTTTCCCGGCTTCTTGCGGATAATCCGGCAGTCCGGCAGCGGCTTCTTCCAAGTCTTGTATGGCAAACCGGTAGGTTTCTTCGCGACTCGAGCGGACAAAATCATACTTTGGTTGAGTAATAAATTGGTCTACTAAAGGTACTCCTCCATATAACTCACCCAATGTCAGGTAGGCCAGTCCGCGGAAAAACTTGGCTTGTGCAATGATATTTTCCCGTTCTGCTTCATTATCCCAGTTCAGGTGTTCGGCGTAGGCTCCGCTGAGGGTTAGATTTGCATAAGAAACCAGTTGATAAAATGCATCATAAATGCCTTTTATGGTTCCGTGTGTAGGAGACCAGGTGTTGAAATTAGAATAACCGTTACCGCTCGAGCGCCATTGGGGTACGTCCAGTACATCGGTACCCATTCCTTTCATAAAGTAATCGTTTTGAAACCAATAACGTATGTGTACATACAGGTTAGTTACGCTTGCATTTACCTGGTCGGTATTGTTAAACGAGTTTTCAATGGTGTAGAATGTTTCCGGAACTTCTTCCAGAAAAGCTTCGTCATTACAACCGGTATGACTGATTAATAGCGAGATAATAGCGAATAAGATATATTTTTTTGTTTTCATTTTAATTCTGTTTTTCTATTGTTAGAAACTTACGTTTACACCGAACGAATAAGTAGTAGCCAAGGGATA
Source organism: Bacteroidales bacterium (assembly GCA_036787725.1). Taxonomy (GTDB): domain Bacteria; phylum Bacteroidota; class Bacteroidia; order Bacteroidales; family Azobacteroidaceae; genus DAIQOU01. The sequence continues at coordinate 20,245 of DAIQOU010000005.1, read as the reverse complement.
ACCGTAATCATAACCGCTTCCGAGCGTTTGAGCTATTTCGGGGTCGCCTCCCGTCCATCCGGTAAGGGTAAACAGGTTTTTCGCTGCTGCATATACTTTCAGGTTGGACATGCCGATTTTCTTTACCCACGGTTGCCGGAAGGTATAAGAAAGGCTTAAGTCTTGTAAGCGTACAAAAGCTTTATTTTGGGTCGGGATGTATCTTCCGTCGGTGTAGTTGATGCGCGGATATTTATTGCTTTTATTCTCCGGAGTCCACCATCCGTGATCAAAGTTGTTGTCTACGATCACATCACTCATGGTACGGTATGCATAGATATTGACTTCCCGATTATATCCGTTTCCTCCGAAGATTCCGGTGAAGAGAGCATACAATTCAAAGTCTTTGTAACGTAGGGTGTTGGAGAAGCCCATACGGAAGTTTTCTTTCCGGTAGCCTAAGATGGTGCGGTCGTCATTCGTTATTTCTCCTTTCTCGTCACCGTCAATGTTGGCAAACTTAATATCTCCCGGCACGGCACCGTTTGCAGCCATATAATCTGTATCGTCTTCTTGAACGATCCCGATCGGTTTCAACCCGTAAATAGCTCCCAATGATTTACCTAAAAATAAACTGTTGGCAATGTCGTCTTTTCCGTCTCCATACAACTCTTTCAGTTTATTGCGGTTCATGTAAAAGGTAAGATTGGAATTCCATTCAAAATCTTTATTGCGGATGTTGGTAGTATTCAGGGCTATTTCTATACCCCAATTATCTACCCGACCCATCGTTTCTTTCATGGAAGTTATACCGTTTGCCATAACCGGAATTACGCGATCGAATATCTGATCGGTGGTCTTGGAGAAATAACCGTCAAAATCCAACCGGACGCGGTTTTTCAATGCAGCTAATTCAAATCCGTAACTGATCGCTTCTGTTTCTTCCCATCCCAAGGTCGTGTTTCCCAGACTGCTGTTGCGTTGTCCCCAACTCACTGTGGATGTGTTTCCAAACGGATAACTGTAACCGCCTTTTTGTCCCAAGGCAATTCCCGACAGGGTAGCGTAAGGAGAGATGGATTGGTTTCCGTTTTTTCCCCAAGATACTTTCAATTTCAGGTTGTCGAGGGATTCGATATTGCTCATGAAAGTTTCTTCCGAAAGGGTCCATGCCACTCCCACCGAAGGAAATGTTCCCCATTTATTATCTTTACCGAATACGGAAGAACCGTCGCGGCGAATGGATGCATTGAAGTGATATTTATCCGCATAATTATAACTTATTCTTCCCAAGTATCCGATGTTATTGTGTTTGTTTCGGTCAATATTGGATATCTTATGGGTAGTTGCATATACCAACCCGTTGGCTCCCAGTTCCGTATTTCCTAAAGCTGCAAAGTTTTCCCCGTCCATCCGGCGATAATCGTATACTTTGGAATCTCGTGTGTAAACATAGGTGAGGTCAACGAAATGTTGATCAAATTGCCGATTGAAGTTTACAATATGGTCCATTACCCAAGAGGTGTTTTTAGTACGGGCACTGTAGCCGTTGGCCCGGGAGAGGTAGCCTGCGATGGTCGAAGATGAATACCGATCTTCCGAGTCTCCTTCCGGCACGAAGTAGCCTTCGTGCGTGAAATAATCGCGTTCGACATATTCATTCGCATACGAGCCGTTGAAACGGTAACTCAATCCGTTAATCCAAGGACATTTTACCAATGCATGCCCTTTTACCAAATAGGTACTGAAAGTATCATGGTCATCGACAGTTCCGCTTTTTATGTTCCATAGCGGATTAGTCATGTAAATTCCTTCTTGTCGCGGATACTTTTCGATTTCTCCGTTCGGGCGGGTGGTACGTCCGTAGGGGGACAAACGGATAGCTTGGTAGATATTGTAATTGGTTACTCCGGAATAATCGTTGTAGCTTACATTGGTTTGTCCGCCGATTTGCAACCAACTTGTAATATCGGCTTGCAGCCGGGCCGTTATTGCCTGACGGTCGTAATCATCACCGATCAATACACCCTGTTGATCCGAATGGGATGCAGATAAAAAGTAAGATATTTTTTCGGTAGCTCCCGATACAGTTGCCGTGTAGTTTTGCATTACTCCCGTTTGGCTTACATAATCCAACCAGTCGGTGGTTATTCCGTTTCTGTAATTCTCCTTTTCAAAGTCGGTCATCCAGGTTGTAGGATCCGGATCGTCTTCGGCTTTATTGTTCAGACGATTCATTTTTCTGATGTAGTTTTCCGGACTGAGAACATCGGGTTTGTTGGCCATGTTGGAAAATCCTACGGAAGCATTGAACGTAACGATCGGCTTCCCCAATTTCCCTTTTTTAGTAGTGATCATCACAACTCCATTGGCTGCACGCGAACCGTAAGCCGCAGCTGTAGTCGCATCCTTCAGGATACTGATACTTTCGATAGTCGCCGGATCGATATCACGCATGGCACCCATATAAATCACTCCGTCCAATACGATCATGGGATCTGTTCCGCCTTTTACCGATTTTTGTCCGCGTATCAGGATGGAGGGATTCTGTCCGGCTCCTTGTTGTTGTGAGACATTTACCCCGGTTGTTGTCCCTCGCAGGGCATCCAAAGGACTGGTGGTAGGCATCAGGCTGAGAGGAGAATCGGCTACCTCTACCCGGGAAACAGAACCCGTGAAATTCTTACGTTGTACCGAACCGTATCCGATTACGACTACCTCATCCAGCATTTCCGTGTCTTCCTGTAAAACGATCCGGTATGTTTTTCCGGCTTCTGCCACTATTTCTTGTGTCGTATATCCTATATAAGATATTACAATTACAGATCCGGCAGCTGCCGTTAAAGAGAAGTTACCGTCTATATCGGTAATGGTCCCGGTCGTTGTCCCTTTTTCATGAATAGATGCTCCAATAATGGTTTCTCCATTTGAATCGCTTACCGTCCCTTTAATAGTCAGTTTTTCTTGATTGATACTTTGTACGGACGTCTCATTGTCGTTGGCAATTGCGTCTAACGAAAATCCGGTCATGAAACCTGTACAACCCAATAAAATGGCAAGAATCTTGCGTTTTTTCTTAATTGATTTAAAGCTCATCGTTTCTTTTAATTGTTAGTGGTGAATAGTAGATTAGTTCGTGTTTTTCCTGAACCCGGACCAAATGTATTGAATCGAAGCGGGGAGAGGGGAGCACTTTTTAAGCAATCTGTTTCACAAATTCGGCATAAATTCGCGGAAAACCGGTTATCGGTCAACATACAATCATTTTTCGGTCAAACCGGCAAAGAAAGGTAGCCTTGTCACTTTTTCTTGATAAATTTACTTGTGATTTTATTCGCTTATTTAATAATACTGTTATGAGGAACACTTATCTGATTTTGTCTATTCTGGCAAGCCTGTTTTCCGTGAATATACATTCGACCTCTCCTTTTTCTATCCGGAAAATAAATAATAAGGACGGGCTTTCGAACAACTTCATTATGGATATAACGCAAGACAGTCGGGGATATATCTGGATTGCTACCGAAATGGGATTGAATAAGTTTGATGGGAATAAATTTACCGTTTATAAGACGAATAATTCCGGTATAAGCAGCAATGAACTGAATTGTATTATGGCCGATCCTGTAAAGGATATCTTATGGATAGCTACTCAACGCGACGGACTTTGTGCTTTTGATTATGCTACGGAGTCTTTTACTTCTTTTACCGCAGTAGCCGACGATGTGGACGCGAGCGTCAATACCAACGATATTACCGATCTTAAACCGTCTGTTGACGGCGGAATCTGGATCACAACTTATCACCGGGGGATAAATCATTACAATCCCAATACCGGGAAATTTACGCATTATTATGCTCATAAAATAAAAGAGCTTGGCGGCAAACAAAACTGGACCGCTGTGGATGACAGTAACGGAAACCTATATGTCGGACATGCGGGTACAGGAGGGATGAGTATCGTGTCATTAAAAGATTTCACTTGTAAAAATTACCGGAATAATCCGGAAGACCCCGCTTCTTTGCCCGGCAATGAAGTACGCTCTATTTACAAAGATAAAACCGGGAATGTGTGGGTCGGAACCAATAACGGGCTGGCTCTGTTTGATCCTCAAACGGAGAAATTCATCACATTCAAACATGTGTTCGGGGATAATACATCCTTATTGGCCAATAATGTATTCCATATCAGTCAGACTAACGATGGAAAATTATGGATCGGCATGGGAGCCGGAGGAATCAGTATCCTGGATTTGAGCGCTAATCTTTTTCTGTCTCCCGAAAAAGTTCATTTTCAAAATATAACTACATCTGAAGACGAATATGGAGTATCCAATGCCAATGTAAGATGCATTTATCAAGATTCTTTCCATAATATATGGATCGGTTGTTATGGAGGAGGAGTGAATTTTATTGGTCATGAACATCCTCCTTTTCGGATTTGGAGATACTCCGATATAGCCTCGGCGCCGGATCAATTGAGCGGGAAACAATCGAAGGCTTTACTTTTTAATGATAGAGAAGAATTGCTTGTCGGAAACAACGGTTCAATAGATATTTATAAGGACAATACATTTTCTCCTCTTTTTTCTACGATTTCCCGGAAAATGGGTCAACGGCAAATACAAGCGCTTTACGAAGACCCGCAAAAGAATTTATGGATAGCTTCTAATCGGAATGATATTCTGATCCGAAATAATGTAACCGGAAATTTGAAAGCGGTATTTCCGGAGCCGGGACAAGTCAGTGATGTACATTGTTTTTATGAAGATAAAGATAAAAAAGTGTGGATAGGTACTCAGAACGGATTATATTCGAGTCCGGACGGATTGCATTTTGCCGAGGAATCCGTAATCAATGACCGGTTACCCGACCGGATGGTCAGGAGTATCGTGCGTGATGAGGAGGGAAAATTGTGGATCGGTACTTTTGGCAGAGGATTGTGTGTGTTTGATACCGAAAATAAGCTGAAATGGAATTTTGTAACCGATAACGGATTTTGTTCCAATGCAATCTCTCATCTTTATTTGGACTCCAAGTCCCGGATGTGGGTGGCAACCCGGGGAGGATTGGTGAAATTTTCAACTGTTTCCCGGGCGGAATACGAAATGTTTAATGAGGATACCGGGCCGGAAAACAGTCATATACGAGCTGTAATAGAGGATGGAAGGGGAGATATATGGATAAGTACGGATAGCGGTATCTCTCGTTTTCGGGAAACGGATGAGAAGTTTGATAACTTTAATCATTATGACGGATTGGATTTGTGTGATTTCATGGATGGATCGGTAGCACGAGGGCCGGACGGAACATTGTATTTCGGAGCGCAAGACGGCCTTTGTTCTTTTAATCCTCGAGATATTCCCCAAAATAAGTTCCCGGCTCCGATAGCCATTACGCAGATCTGCACTTATTCGAAACAATCGCAGAGTAAAGAAACGGAAACGGTTTTTCCCGTGTATTCGGGAAAGGTAGAATTGCCTTATACCTCCAATACATTTCGAGTATCTTACCATATTCTTGATTTTTCGCAAAGCCGACAAGTAGAATACGCTTATATTATGGAAGGACTGGAAAACGCATGGTATACCATGCAGCGGGAAGATCATGTAACGTTCCGTAATTTAGCACCCGGTAAGTATACGTTCCGTGTAAAGGCTCGGATCCGTAATCAGGAATGGAGCGATGGTACCGATTCGATTACTATTATTATTCATCCTCCCCTGTGGTTAACTTGGTGGGCGAAAACGTTATATATATTGGTTTTACTTACAATCTTTTATTGGGGGGTACGTTCCTACAAACGAAAGTTATTGTTGAAGAGTTCTTTATTTATCGAACAGGAGAATCATCAGAAAGACCGGGAATTAAATCGGGAACGTCTACGCTTCTATACCAATATAACGCATGAACTGCGTACTCCTCTTACATTGATATTGGGTCCGTTGGAAGATCTGGCAGATGATTTCTCTCTTTCCGAAAAACATATAAAGAAGATCAAAGTGATTCATCAAAGTGCTTCCCGGTTATTGGAACTTATTAACCGGCTGCTGGAATTTCGTAAAACGGAGACTCAAAACAAAAGGTTGTCGGTTTGTTATGACAACATTGCTCAACCGGTTCGGGAAACCGGCTTGCGTTTCAAAGAACTGAATCAAAATCCAAGGGTAAGTGTATCGGTCTCTGTTGAAACCGAAAAGGTGATGTTGTATTTTGATCCCGAGATAATCACTACCATACTCAATAATTTACTGTCCAACGCCTTAAAATATACTTCAATGGGAGAAGTGAATATTTCCCTGCGTACAGTGGAAGAGGCCGGAGTTTCGTATGCCGAGATAGAGGTAAGAGATACAGGAATCGGTATTGCTCCCGAAAATCTGCCGTTGATCTTCGACCGGTATTTCCGGATTGAAGGAGAACACCCGGCTTCCGGAACAGGTATCGGCCTCGCTTTGGTTAAAAGTATGGTTGAATTGCATGAAGGCAGTATTACAGTCGACAGTCGGGAAAATAAAGGAAGTTCTTTCCGCCTCCGATTGCAAACAGATCATACTTACCCGCATGCTATACACCGGAAACCGGAGGAGAAGAAAAAAGCGGAGCCGGAGAGTGTGGAATCTTCTTCCGGCCAACTTCCTATTTTGTTGATTGTGGAAGACAACCCGGATATATTGAATTATATCGCGGAATCATTTTCCGACCGGTATGAAATAATAACCGCCCTCAACGGAAAAGAAGGTTGCGAAAAAGCTCTTAAGTATATTCCCGATATTATTGTCAGTGATATTATGATGCCCGAAATTTCGGGGATCGAACTGTGTAAGTTGTTGAAAGAAGATATGCGTACCAGTCACATCCCTATTATTCTCCTCACTGCGAAAGATTCCCTTCCCGATAAAACCGAAGGATATGAAGCCGGAGCCGATTCCTACATCACGAAACCTTTCAGTGCAAAGTTACTGTTGAGCCGGATCACAAATATATTGGAGAATCGTGCAAAGTCAGCTCGTGTCCTTTTTGCTCACTTGCCGGAAGAGGAGAATCCGGAAACCGTTGAATCGATCCATCCGCTGGATAATGAGTTCTTGGAAAAACTTACGAAAATAGTGGAAGAAAATATGGATGCCGAAAAGATAGATATTGCATTTATTGCCGACAAAATGTGTATGAGCCATTCGACTTTATATCGTAAGATAAAAGGGCTTACGGATATGTCGGCGCATGAATATATCCGGCGAGTGAAATTCCGGCATGCCGCCCGATTATTGCTGACCGGAAAATATACCATATCCGAGATAGCGGGAATGATCGGATTTAACAGCATGACTTATTTCCGGCAATGTTTTAAAGAAGAGTTTGATTGTACCCCTTCGGAGTTCATAAAGAAAAGAAGCCCGACAAGATAAATCATCCGAAATAAATTAAATAAAACCTCTTGAAGTTGGAACTTGAGTAAAGTTCGTTATTTTTGCATCCGGTACATTTAATTTTGCTAAAGTTGATGAAGAATCTTCATATTATCATAAACCCGATTTCCGGAACAGGTTCTAAAGATGCTGTTCCTTCTTTTGCCAAAGATATATTTCCTTCGGATCAATTTCATACCGTATTGCATACAACCGAGTATGCGGGACATGCTTCCGAGTTAACCCGAAAGGTCCTGAATGAAGGGGCCGATTATGTTGTGGCTGTAGGGGGAGATGGAACTGTCAACGAAATTGCCGGAGCCATGGTCCATTCCGATGCGGCTTTCGGTATCATTCCTTCCGGCTCGGGTAACGGATTGGCCCGGGACTTGGGAATACCCATTGACTTCCGGAAAGCCATGGAGGTAATTGCAAAAGGAAATATTATGTGTATTGATTATTGCAAAGCCGATGAACATACTTTCTTTTGTACTTGCGGTTTCGGGTTTGATGCATTGATCAGCGAACGATTTTCCGAAGAGAAGCATCGGGGACCCATTACGTATGTGAAAAATATCCTTTCGGAATTTCCGAAGTTCCATCCCGAGAATTATGAGATACGGTTCAGTGAGAATAATTCTTTTATCGGAAAAGCCTTTTTATTGACTTGCGCCAATGCCACTCAATACGGTAATAATGCTTTTATTGCCCCGCAAGCCGACATGCAGGACGGTAAAATGGATGTAGTGGTAGTCTCTCCTCTTAATCCGCTGGAAGCCGGTCCGATGGCTGTGCAACTTTTTACAAAGCAGATCAATAAAAACGGGAAGTTGCATCATTATCAAGCCGAAGAAATCGTGATTAAACGAGAAAAGGCCGGGTATATGCATGTGGACGGCGATCCGGTTCCGGCAGGAAAGGAGATCGTCGTGAAAACCATTCCTGCAGGACTTAATGTGATTGTACCGACCGAGAGAGACAAACCGACTCCCATTCAATCCCAAATTCAGGATATTCAGTCTTTCTTTAAGGAAGTAATTAACCGGATCGGAGAAATGAATCCGTTGGATCAACTGAATAAACTCGGATGATTATTCGGCGGTTACCCGGATATTTCTGAATTCAATGGGAGAACCTTCACTTTGCAAGGCGATATGTCCTTTCCGATTCTTGTACCCGGAACCTTGATTCTGCCAAACTCCATTGATGAAAATACTGATGCGGCCGTCTTTGCAACAGATAAAAGCATTGTTCCATTCGCCTGCGGGCTTTTCCGAATCGGCTTGGAATTTAGGGAGCACGGGAAATGCCGGGCGTTCTTGTCCCGGAGGAGTCCGGTATTCATCCAAATGAGAACCGTTCAGTAAAACCATGTCGCCGGCTTTGCCTGCCATGAGTTGACATTCAATCGCATTGGGCCAAACCGGATATTCATCGCCGATAAAGAAAAAAATACCGCTGTTTCCCGGGTTCTCGGGCCAACGCCATTCGGCATAAAAGGAGAAATTTTCGTACTTTTCGGCGGTGTGCATATAGCCGAACGGTTCGCCGGCAATCCGGATAACTCCTTCCCGTACGGTGAACACCTCTTCCGGCTTCTTCGAATTATCTTTTAGGATTAATTTCCATCCGGAAAGGTCTTTCCCGTTGAATAACTCTGAAGTTTGTGCACCTGCTCCAAAAGAAGACAACAGGAAAAAAAGACCGATAAGTAAAGTACAATTTGTTTTCATAATCATAAGATGTTATTTATAATAAAGTGTTGTTGGTCGGAGAAAGCACGAAGGCATGAAAGCGCGAAAGGTAAAAAAAGGGTAAAGGCGCGAAAGAGGGAAGCACAAAAAGTAATGAAATGAAAGATATTGATATGGAAGCCGCAGCATGTCGAGCCGGACAACCCACGGTTGCCGGCAAATCCGGCAATTGATTCTATTCAAAAATATTACCCTCATCCCTTTCACCTTTTACTTCTCCACCTTTCGTGCTTTTACCTTTCGAGCCTTCGCGCTTTTACCCTTTAAACGAATAAATACAAACTGAAAGCCATGACCAGCATTCCGATTACCAGCCCGATAATGGAGATATGATGTTTGCCGTATTTTTCGGCTCCCGGAAGCAATTCGTCCAGAGAAATAAAGACCATGATTCCGGCTACTCCTGCCAATACGATCCCGTGGATGACCGGAGTCCAACTGTTCATTAAGAACAGATAAGCAATCAGGGCGCCCAGCGGTTCTGCCAATCCGGATAGGAAAGACCACCAAAAGGCCTTTTTCCGGTTTCCGGTAGCGTGATAAAAAGGTACCGAAACGGCAATCCCTTCCGGAATATTGTGAATGGCAATGGCGATCGTGATCGGAATGGCTACATCCAACCCGCTGAGAGCAGAGGTAAAAGTTGCAATCCCTTCCGGAAAGTTGTGAATGGCGATCGATAACGCTACGATCAAACCGGTTCGATGAAGGGCCGAATTTTTATTCATGTCTTCCACCCCCTTCATTTCATGAGGATTGTTGGCTTGAGGAACGAGAAAGTCGATCAGCGCGATTAAGCCGATGCCCCCGAAAAAAGATAAAATCAGGTATAAATTACTCATCTTTTCGTCGTATACGGACGAAAAAGATTCCAAGGCTCCCGGTATCATTTCCATAAAGGAAACATAAATCATTACTCCGGCAGAAAATCCTAAAGAGGCACATAAAAAGTTCGTATTGGTACGTTTGGCAAATAAAGAGATCAAACTCCCGATGCCGGTAGATAATCCGGCAATCAACGTCAGTCCGAAGGCTAATAAAATATGTTGACTTTCCATTTAGATAAACTTAACTCCCGGTTTATTTTTATCGTGAAATGCAAAATTAATCATTCACTCAAATAAATGGTAAAGAATGAAAAAATAAACTTGTCGGTAATACAACTCGTGGAATATTTGCTAATTTTATTCCCGGTTCGGTAAACCGCCCGTATATCTGACTTTCTAACAACGAATGTATGAAAAAAACAGTAAGTTTTATTTGGTTTATGTGCTTTTCCGTATTCCTGTTTTACGGACAACAGAAAGAGCCCGGATTGAAAATGATTTCCGAATATTCCGAAAATGAAGAACTGCGCGATATATTGGATTTTGAAGGGATTCATTATAATAAAATAAAGTTTGTCGGCGGAGAAGAGCTCAGAGATAAGGGCTATACCATCCGGGCAAAAGAATATAAATCGGGAGAACTTGTATCGGACACAACTGTTATAAATACAAGGCAAATGGGAATAAAACGGTTGGAAACCATCAATGATACGGTATTGAGTTTTCGGGTGATTTCAAAATCGACGTCGCAAGGTAAGATGAAGATAATGTTTCGGTTCCCTTCTTTCTCTACCGACCGGGAGTTTGAATTGATAGAAACCGAAGACGAATATTCCTTGAGAAACATTGCGGAAGAGAGCAGGTTGTCGATCCGCTATGGAGAACCTTTCTATTTATTGGCGTATATCTTGCCTTATGATATGGGAAACGGATTCAAATCGTATTGCGAAGTGGGAAGTAACGGGGCCGATATTGAAAATTGGGGAAAGAAGTTTGGATTGGAGCATTATCTTCTTTTTGAGATGAATTTTACATCCGAGTGACGGGAAGGAATCTGAAATGAAATTCAATAATAATAACTATCGGTTTATATCCTATATGCAACAATATGAAAGAGGAAGTTATGAGAGGTTGCCTCAAAAGAACGGTATTTCCCGGAGAGGTAATAAATTGTAAGCTATTACCCCAAAGGGGTAAAATATGCATAACCCCGAGTGCAACTCGGGACCATAAAACATTCCGATTAAAAGAACTCCAAAGCGTATTCCGGCCTTCCCCCTTTTCATTCGTGCTTTTTCCGCGGCGAAACCGACAACCTGTAACTAGAGACCATCATCATGAAGCGAAAAATCCTTTTTACCGTCGTGCTTGTTATTATAACGGGATTTGTATTCCGGGAACCTTTATTTCTAAAAACGGTTACTTACAAATCGATTGGAACACGGTCCGGTTATAAGATTACCAATGCGGAATTGATTCAATACATCGACAAAAACGGAACGACGGAAAAGAATCCGGATATTCGTAACATTATAAAGACAAGTCTTGACCTGACTTCCGGACTGTTGCATTTTACTTTTTCCAAAAACGAACGCGATCCCAATAAACTCATAACTGCCCGCGCGGCCAATTGTATCGGTTATTCGTTGTCATTTGCTTCCATTTGCAATTATTTATTGAAAAAATACGGTATGGCCCAAGAGTGGACGGCTAAACCGCAAATCGGACAACTTTATTGTTTGGGAGTGAATATTCATCCTTACTTCGATTCTCCTTTTTTTAAGGATCATGATTTCGTGATAATAGAGAATAAGACGACAAAAGAATCTTTTGCGGTAGATCCCACAGTAAACGATTACCTTCGAATTGATTTCGTATCCGGAAAGTGAAGATGCCGATGTTGCTTTATAATGACCATGCTTTAATGGGAGCCGCAGAGGAACACCCAAAAAAGAAGAATGTTTGCATGATACAGACGTGAAAAAACGGATGACCCGTCAATGTATGTTCCCGAAATAGTTGTTTTTCAAAGCATTTACTTTTTCCTGTTCCAGTAATTTTATAAGTTTTACGGAGAGAAGATCCATTTGAATGCTGTACTTGTTATTTGCTGCAAATGCATATTTATCGGGATGGAAAATAGTTCCCACGACTTTTACTTTCTGTTGAGGATTCGTAAATGCCCAATATTCCAAAACGGGTGCGTCTTCCACTATCGCATCGATTTCGTTGTTTATAAGGGCTTGGGTTGCCGTTTCAATAGTTTCGTAACCAATGGTCGGAATACCTCTGTTTTGCATATATTCTTCGGCAATGCCGGCACTCAGCACCCCTACTCTTTTCCCGGGAAGATCGGACAACGAATGAATATCGTGAGTCAATGCAATGGTAGTCATGCTGCTGGTAATGCCGGAAGTAACATAGGCTACCAGTCCTACTCCGCTAAGCATCCATATAACAGCCAGTATTTTTCCGACCCAACTGTAATTTTTATTATTCACTACTCCCGTTTTTAATGCAAGTACCAAGCGGTAAAGGCTTTCAGCTAAGCCGTCGGCCCAGGTTTTGGGGAATTTCGGTTCTCGTTTGCGATAAATCCATGTCATGGTAATGGAAAGACTGAGGATGATTATGATAATAATCAAATAAGCTTGCAGATGTCCGTTGCGCTTCAGTTCCTGCCAAATGGATCCCTTCCCGGTTTGCAATACCATGATGCGCAGGCCCGAATCAAACCAGGGGAAAGAAAATTTTATATTTTTGGCCCGTTCATAGGTGACCGATATATTGGAAACGGCTGCGTCAATTTCTCCCGTGACGACAGCTTCCATCATTTCATGCCAACTCGGATATTCAATATAGTCGGTGACGAAGTTCATCTCATCTTCCAGCAATTCCCAAAGATCGATTGCCATTCCGTAATAGTAACCCGCACTGTCTTTCATGGTAAAGGGAGGACTGATGTATACTCCCGTTTTTATTTTATTGATGGTAACAGCTTCTTGGGAAAACACATTCAATCCAACTAATAAAAGGAAGCCAATAAATAATAAGGCTTGTCGACAAGCCGGATAAATCTCAAGATCTGTTGGAATTATTTTCTTCATCCGATTAATTATGGAGTATCGTTTCTTCTAAACAGTTGAAAGGGTTGGGTTGTTCTTAATAATTATTTCGACTTTAATAATTTTATCGATTAATTTTTATTCACAGTATCCTATCGAATGAATTTCCGGGGGAGAGTCTCACCTCTATGCAGGTGAACGCTTCCCCTGTATGCAGGTGAACACCTCCCCTGTATGCAGGTGAATGTCTCCCCTGTATGCGGGTGAGACTCTCCCCCGGATTTGCCCTGTTTGTGTACATATATTCAATCGAACGAAAACCTTCCGGCTAAGTCGGGCGTTAATTTCAGGTAGCTTTAATTTCCCGGTGTATAATCCGGGATAATTATTACTTTTGCACTCGTTATAATGAATATGGTCTGTAGTTTACAGCATTTTTTGTAAAACCCTTTTTTAAACTGAAAAGTTATATGGAAAGTTATACATTAAACAAGAACCTGGCTCAAATGTTGAAAGGCGGGGTAATCATGGATGTGACGAATGTGGAACAAGCTAAGATTGCCGAATCGGCAGGAGCTGTTGCCGTGATGGCTCTGGAACGAGTGCCTTCCGATATTCGTAAAGACGGGGGAGTTGCCCGTATGTCGGATCCGTCTATGATTAAAGCCATCAAGGAGGCCGTAACCATTCCGGTGATGGCGAAAGTCAGGATCGGACATTTTGTGGAAGCTCAGATCTTGGAAGCTATCGGCATTGATTTTATTGATGAGAGCGAGGTGTTGACTCCCGCCGATGATCTTTATCATATCGATAAAACGGCTTTTAAAGTTCCTTTCGTTTGCGGATGTCGGAATTTGGGTGAAGCGTTGAGACGGATTGGTGAAGGTGCTGCCATGATCCGTACCAAAGGAGAAGCCGGTACGGGAAATGTGATTGAGGCCGTAAAGCATATGCGGCAATTAAGTAATGACATGCGAAAGGTACAAAGCGCCCCTTTCGAGTCGTTGATGACGTTGGCCAAAGAGATGGGAGCCCCCTATGAATTAATAAAATATGTACATGAGAACGGTAAACTTCCGGTTGTGAATTTTGCAGCGGGAGGTATTGCTACCCCGGCAGATGCCGCTTTAATGATGCAATTGGGATGTGAAGGCGTATTTGTAGGATCGGGAATATTCAAATCCGGAGATCCTGCCAAGAGGGCAAAAGCAATTGTTATGGCTACCACTTACTTCAATGACCCGGCTCAATTGGCCGAGTTGTCTCAAGATTTGGGAGAACCCATGTCCGGCTTGGAGATCGATACATTGGAAAGTAAATATGCCGAAAGAGGCTGGTAAGAATCAATCGGATTGAAATAAAAATAAAGAGAGCCGGCCGGAATCAACCGACACGGCTTTTTTTTGTATTATAATAAGAATCCGTCAATAACGTTAAAATAGGATTTATCGACCGGAAGCAGGTTGTATATGTGTTTGAAGAATAAATTATGTGTGTATGAAAAAGATTGGTATCTTGGGATTTCAGGGGTCGGTTGTTGAGCATCAACAACATATCCGCAAATTGGGACAAGAGCCGGTGGTTGTTCGTTATCCGGAACAATTGCCGGAAATCGATGCCATTATATTGCCCGGGGGAGAAAGTACTACCATCGGCAAAATATTGGATCGGACCGGACTCATGGAGCCGCTTCGCAGTCGAATAGAGAAAGGAATGCCGGTGTGGGGAACCTGCGCCGGGATGATCTTATTGGCAAAGCGATTGGTTGATGAGTCCGTAACTTACCTGGCCACTATGGATATTACGGTGAAACGAAATGCTTACGGTAGCCAAATCGACAGTTTCTCCATCAATCAGGCGATCCCCGAAGTGCATCGTAAGGAATTGCCTTTGGTGTTCATTCGAGCCCCTTATATTACCGAGATCGGAGAAACGGTACAAATATTGAGTGAATGGGAGGGAAATATTATTGCCGCCCGGGAAAATAATATGTTGGTCACTTCCTTTCATCCGGAATTGACCGGCAATACTAAATTTCATTCTTACTTCTTGTCGTTCATATCCTGACCCGATGCCGGGTTTGCATGGAGACGGTTTTATTTAAAATTCCTGTAGTATGCGGAAAGAAAGTATAAAATATTCGTTGGTCCTTCTTTTGTCGTTGGGGCTTCTTTTGTCGTGCGGAAAGAAGGAAAAGGAGGGTTTGAAAAACGGTAAATGGAGAGGAGAATTTACATTGTCCGAACATAAAACGGTCCCTTTTATCTTTGAAGCGGAAAACACCGGGACCGATTCGGCCGTTGTCTATTTGATTAACGGGGCGGAGCGGGTTCCCCTAAAAGGCATTTATTGGGCGGGAGATACGGTAATTGTACCGATAGAGTCTTATGATGCCGAGCTTCGCGGAACGGTATCAAACGGAAAGTGGGAAGGAATATTTAAAAAATTGTATTTGGAGAATGATCCCGGACTGCCTTTTAATGCAGTGTTCGCAGATGCTCCCCGTTTTGAGATCCCGACTAATCCTACCGATGTTTCTCCGACAGGTCGATGGGAAATATTGTTTATCGGAGCGGAAGGGGATACTTCCAAAAATGTAGGGGTTTTTGCTCAAGAAGGAGAGATCATTACCGGATCCGTATTGACCAAAACGGGAGACTTACGTTATTTGGAAGGTTCGCTGACTTCCAATGGATTTCAATTGTCCGGTTTCAGCGGTTTAAGTCCCTATTTATTCGAATTCAGGTTTGCCGGGAAGGACGAATTTACGGGAGAGTTTTATACGCAGCGGGGAATAACCCGGCTGGAAGGGAAAAGGAACGATAACGCTTCTTTGTCCGATCCCTACAGCATGACTTCGTTGAAAGAAGGGTATGACCGCATGGAGTTTGCCTTTCCCGATCCGGATGGAAATCTTATTTCTTTATCCGATCCGGAATATAGAGATAAAGTAGTCGTGGTCTCCATCTTGGGAAGTTGGTGCCCGAATTGTTTGGATGAAATGGAATACTTATCCCCTTGGTATAAAGAAAATAAAGATCGGGGAGTTGAAATCATCGGGTTGGCATTTGAGCGAAAGGACGATCCTCAGTATGTAAAAACCGTACTTTCCCGATTGATAAAACGATATGATGTTACTTATAAAATTTTGTTTGCAGGAAAGACGGGCGCGGAATCTACGGCCACCGCATTGCCTGCTATAGATAAAGTGATGAGCTATCCGACTACTGTATTTATTGATAAAAACGGGTTGGTACGTAAAATTCATACCGGCTTCAACGGTCCGGCCACCGGCTTGTTTTACGAAGAATTCAAAAAGGAATTTAATTCCACAATAGACAAATTATTAGCGGAATAATATGGATATTTTTCTGGCAATTATGGGTGGTCTTTGTATTTTGGCCGGGTTTGTCGGGTGCATTGCTCCCGTACTTCCCGGGCCGCCGTTGGCTTTTATAGGTTTGTTCTTATTTTATTGGTCCGATTATTCTCATTTTGAATGGCCGGTGTTGTTGGTATTGGGAATTATCATGGTAATTGTAACCGTGCTGGATTATTTTCTTCCGATAGTGATGACCAAAAAAATGGGAGGGACCAAGTACGGTGTTTGGGGGGCAACGTTGGGTATGCTGATCGGGTTGTTTTTCGGACTTCCCGGCATTATTTTGGGTCCTTTTTTGGGTGCGTTGGCCGGAGAATTGATTGCCGGAGTAGAAAATAAGAAGGCAGTCAAGGCAGCTTTGGGTTCCTTTATCGGTTTTATTTCGGGGACGGGGATTAAGTTGGTGGTATGTGGGGTGATCGCTTATTATTATATTTCCGGATTTTTTTAAGGAAAATCAACTCTTATTCCATGCCCCTGGCGATGCTTATCGGGGGCTTGTTTTACAGACAATTGGGTGGCTTATCCGGTTATATGCCTTTTCTGATTGCTTTAATGCTTTTTATTACTTTTTGTAATATTTCTTTGAAAGAGATCCGTTTTTCGAAACTCCACCTTTGGCTGTTGCTTATTCAGTTGGTTGGCAGTTTATCGGTTTACGGAATACTTTTTTCTTTTGATCGGGTATGGGCGCAGGGAGTGATGATTTGTGTACTGGCTCCTACGGCTACCTCTGCTGTTGTGATTACGGGGATGTTAGGCGGGAATGTTGCCGGGCTGACTGCCTTTAGTTTGTTGAGTAATTTATTGGTTGTATTTGCAGCTCCCGTGATTTTTGCTTTTATTGGAGAAAGCGGTGAAAATACTTTTTTTCAAACATTGGAAATTATTTTTCGTAAAGTATTTCTGATATTACTATTTCCCTTTCTTATCGCTGTTTTGCTGAGAAAAACGGTTCCTGCGGCAGCTCGGGCCGTTGTTCGGGTGAGTTCCGTTTCTTTTTATTTATGGTGCATTGCTTTGATAACGGCTACTGCGGGAACGGTTCGTTTTATAATAAGCCAAGAAAATCCGGACTATAAGATTGAATTGTTGATTGCCGGAGGAGCATTGATTGTTTGTGTGTCTCAATTTCTCATCGGGAGAAGGTTGGGGCGTATATATAACGATACGGTTGCGGGAGGGCAAGGCTTGGGACAAAAGAATACCATTCTTGCTATTTGGATGGCTCAAACTTATCTTCATCCGATTTCCTCCATTGGTCCCGGAACTTATATTTTATGGCAAAATATTATTAATTCATATCAGGTGTGGAGGAAATCAAGGAAGAATGATTGAGGTTATTTTTCCCGGTGAACAATAGTGGCGGTTGCCTGATGAGTAGGCATGATCAATACATCCGCAATCTGAATGTGTTCCGGTACCGAAGCCGTAAAATAGATTGTTTCTGCAATATCTTTTCCTACCAGCGGGTGATACCCTTCATATACCGCATCTGCCTTTTGTTTGTCTCCCCGGAATCGGGTTACACTGAAGTGAGTTTCTACAAATCCCGGTTTGATGTTGGTGACGCGCAGGGGAGTATCGACCAGATCGATGCGCAGTCCGTCAGTCAATGCTTTGACAGCAAATTTGGTAGCGCAATAAACACTGCCTCCCGGATAGGCTGCTTCTCCGGCAATGGAACCGATATTGATAATATGTCCCTTATTGTGTTTTAACATAAAAGGTACAATATAACGGGTCATATTCAAAAGTCCTTTGATATTGGTATCGATCACAATATCCCACTCTTCCAAATCCCCTTCGAATTCTTTGTCCACTCCCAATACCAACCCGGCATTATTAATCAACACATCAATTGATTTCCATTCTTCCGGTAAATTATCCAACCGGTTGTGGGCTTCTGTACGATCTCTTACATCAAACGGCAAGGTGATGATTTCTGTACCGTATTCGGCTGTAATGGCTTGTTTTAACTCTTCCAATTTGTCGGCATTTCTTCCGTTAAGGATCAGTTTCGATCCTTCGGATGCAAATTTCCAAGCACAGGCTTCTCCTATTCCACTCGTGGAGCCGGTAATTAATACAATTTTATCTTTCATTATTTTATTCCGTTCAGGTTGATATTTCTCGGGCATCGGCGCCCCAATTCAGCTTCTCTCGCAGTGTTTGATAGAACGTATGATTGAACCGCTTTACGATTTTAGTAGTAAAGTCGGCTTTTGTGATTGTGAATTTAGTTCCGGAAGAAACGACTTGAGAACGTCCGTCCAATGCTACCAGGAAATTACTGTCGCGCGAATCCACTTCCAGACTTAATACATAATCCTCCGGAATGACCAACGGTCTTACGTTGAGCGAATGAGGAGCTACCGGGCTCAATACTATATTTTTGGCTTGCGGGATGATAATCGGACCGTTTACACTCATGGAGTAGGCTGTAGACCCCGTTGGAGTGGCAACCAGTAGTCCGTCGGCCAGGTAGTTGGTCAGAAACTCATTGTTCAAATAAACCCGGATCGTAATCATGGAGGAGGTATCACGTTTGAGGATCGCAATTTCATTGAGTGCATACGGATACTCGTCTGTCGTTTCTGCGTCGGTTTGCAGATACAGCAAGCTTCGATCTTCAGTTTGATAATAATTCTTGAAAACATTACTCAATGTATCTTCTATGTCGTTGGAATTTACATCGGCCAGAAATCCCAATCTTCCGGTATTGATCCCCAAGATGGGAATACCTTTTTTGCCTACCCAAGCGGCAGTTCGCAAGAAGGTACCGTCTCCGCCCAGACTCAATATGACGTCGCATTGGAAATCATCGGATTGGATCAGCCCCGAGAAATACGGTTGGTATTCAAACCGTTCGGATAAATATTCGAAGAATTCCGTTTCGATCCATACTTCGACACCCAACTCCCGGAGGTGATTAAATACTCTTTTTATCGTGTTGAATTTATCCGATTGATAATTGCTTCCGAAGATGCCGATTTTCATACAGTAGGGTTTAATCTTAATAAATAATAGTGTGGGGACAGAATGATTACATTTCCAGGTAATACATCAGTTCATCCAACCTTTTTCGTTGAATATCATCAATTAATCCGTTTTTTTGAGAATAATAAAGGATGCGGTAATTGAATCGTTCCAAACTTCTCAACACCGGGGAAGCGTCTTCCAAATCGATCTTAAATAATAAGTTCAGTTTTTCCGTAGTTTCCGAAAGGTAAGTGAATAAGGTCAGAATCTTTGCATTGTTGGACTCTACCAATCGTACCATGGCGGACAGATCATAGTCTTGTTGATTTAACTCTAAGGCAATGATGGACCCTTCCGCTCCGGAACAGGTAATTTCCGCCATCTTCTCTATTAATTCGGTAGAAGTAACGGCTCCGACATACATTCCGGTATCCTCGATAATAGGCAATAAAGTAAGATGATCTTTATTCATAAGACGAAGAATTTCCAATATCGGGGTCTCTTCTCCCGCATAGGGAGCATACATGCTTACATTTGCAATAGGATCCTCGATATTATTCATTAAGAATACATCTTTTTCCGATAATAAATAGGAATACACCCCGTTGTCGACCACCGGTAAATGTTTCAATTTATAATCTTCCATCAAAGAAAGAGCAAAACTGCCCGGGTCGGTCGGTTTTAATATCGGAATTTGTTTAATTAGAAATTCTTTGCTTAACATCCTGTTTTTATTAAAGCAATTCTATTATTTTTGCAGATGATAAACTAAAATAACGGTTTATATGTTATTTGGCTGCTGAAACTCGGACAAATTTAATCATTAAATTTAAGACGAAAGGTCTGT
>DAIQOU010000210.1:0-7713 GCA_036787725.1 Bacteroidales bacterium | reverse complement strand
TTTTATAACCCGATTTATTAATTAAACACATCTTTTTATGAAGAATTTAATAGTTACTGCATTGATTTGTTTGGGAGCCTTTCAGTTGGCGGCTCAAACCGATACCGTACCCAAACCGTGGGCGTTAAAGGGAAGTACGGGAATTAATTTTTCACAAACTTCTTTTTCCAATTGGTCAGCGGGGGGAGATAATTCCTTGGCCGGAAATGTGTTCCTGAACGGAAGCCTGATTCATAAAAGTGGTCCTTGGCTCTGGCAGAACGCATTGGTATTGGAATACGGATTGTCTACAACCAAAGCCCTAGGAGTTCAGAAGACTTCCGACCGGATCGATTTTTCAACTCAATTGGGATACTCTACGAATAATAAATGGTACTATACGGCGATGGCCGATTTCAAAACTCAATTCTATAAGGGATACAATTATCCGAATAAGGAAAATTATATTTCTAACTTGTTGGCTCCGGCCTATTCCAATATCTCTGTCGGTATTGAATATCGGCCTAACGATAACTTTTCTGTTTATTTTTCTCCTTTGGCAGCAAAGTTTACGATTGTAGCCGACGACAGTTTGTCGAATGCCGGTGCTTTTGGGGTAGATCCCGGAGATAAGTTTCGTGCCGAACTGGGAACTTATCTAAAATTGAAAGCCCAAAAACAATTGATGGAAAATGTAAATTTAGTGTCCGATGCTTCTTTCTTTACTGCTTACGATGATTCTTTCGGAGATGTGGATGTAGAATGGAATGTATTGATTAATATGAAGATCAATAAATATATGAATGCCAATTTGAGTACTACATTGAAATATGATAATGATACCAAATATGTGAATAGGGACGGTGTTCAGAAAGGTGCCCGTGTGCAATTTAAGGAAATATTGGGGGTCGGTATAGGATATAATTTTTAATTGAAATGGAATACAGGATTGAAAAGGATACGATGGGAGAAGTGCAGGTTCCGGCAGGAGCTTATTTTGGCGCTCAAACCCAACGAAGCATAGAAAATTTTAATATTGCCCGGGATATCAGTCGTATGCCGAAAGAAATCATTACGGCTTTCGCTTTTTTGAAAAAGGCTGCAGCTTTGGTAAATAAGGATGCAGAAGTGTTGTCGAAAGAAAAGTGTAATCTGATAGTAAGTGTATGTGATGAGATACTGGAAGGAAAATGGGATGATGAATTTCCGTTGGTAGTTTGGCAGACCGGAAGCGGAACCCAAACCAACATGAATGTGAATGAAGTAATTGCCAATCGGGCTCATGTACTGGCGGGTGGAAGTTTAACGGATGAGGAAAAAGTGTTGCTTCCGAATGATGATGTGAATAAGTCTCAATCGTCTAACGATACTTTTCCTACAGCCATGCACATTGCAGCCTATAAAGTGCTCACGGAAGTAACCCTTCCCGGAATGGAAAAGTTGAGGGATACGTTAGCCCGGAAAAGCCGGGAGTTTATGGAGATCGTAAAGATCGGACGTACTCATTTTATGGATGCAACTCCTTTGACCTTGGGACAAGAATTCAGTGGATATGTTTCCCAATTGGATCACGGTATAAGAACTCTTTACAATGCCATGCCTCATTTATCGGAATTGGCATTGGGAGGAACGGCGGTGGGAACCGGTATCAATACACCTCCCCGATATGCACAACGGGTAGCTGAAAAAATAGCCGAATTGACCGGCCTGCCGTTTATAACGGCTTATAATAAATTTGAGGCGTTGGCTTCTCATGATGCTATGGTAGAAGCACATGGAGCCTTGAAAACGATAGCTGTCAGTTTAATGAAGATCGCCAATGATATCCGGATGCTTGCTTCCGGTCCCCGCTGCGGCATCGGAGAGATTCGATTGCCCGAAAACGAACCGGGTTCCTCTATTATGCCGGGGAAAGTGAATCCGACTCAGTGTGAAGCGTTAACAATGATTGCGGCGCAAGTGATGGGAAATGATGTGGCTGTCTCGGTAGGAGGGGCGAACGGACAGTTTGAATTGAATGTTTTTAAGCCGGTCATCGCTTTCAATTTCCTCCAAAGCGCCCGGTTGATAGGAGACGGATGCGCTAATTTTAATGAACATTGTGCTGTCGGAATCGAACCGGTGCCGGAAACCATTAAAAAGCATTTGGATAATTCGTTGATGCTGGTGACGGCATTGAATCCGAAAATCGGTTATTATAAGGCTGCAAGTATAGCTCGGAAAGCGTACTTAGAGGGTAAAACGTTAAAGGAAGCGGCTGTCGAATCCGGATTTCTTACGGGAGAAGAGTTCGATCAATGGGTAGATCCGGCTAAAATGGTAGGAGACTTACCCGTTTAGAAGGCCCGAAGGAGTTTGATTATGCATATCAAGTTGGCATCTTATGGTCCCGAGTTGCACTCGGGGTTATGCACATTTTACCCCTTTGGGGTAACTGCATCCAATGACGTATTTAATGTCGATTTTGTCCGTGAAAAGCTTGCCGAATTGGAGAACGGAAACGGCCGGACTTATTTTGAGATTGTTTTGGAAATCTTCGGCGAACATCCGAATATCCGGTTATTTCCCGAATGAACATAAAAAGCATCTTACCTGCCGGTTGTATCGATTTCCTTTTCGGAAGAGTAAAAGCGCGAAAGAGCTGAAATTCAAGTTCCGTTTCCACTTTCGCGCCTTCGCGTTTTCAGCCATCTTTATTTCAAGACTTCCAATGTCGATCCCAACCGGCATTCAAATCCTGGTGCGAGGTATACGCTCTCGGAAGCATTCATAATAACCGAAGCATTATTGGTGATAATTACACTTCCCCGAGGTTTTGCGGAAGTCACATCGCTCCCGGCGTAAATATTATTTCCGGAATAGTTTCTGTTGGTAGAAATCGTTTCATTTTGGATATAAATATCTCCAAGTTCCGTTATTTGACCGTTTCCGCTTATCGGAAAATAAATCAGGTCGGGATAACAATTATTAACGGGAGGTACTATCGAAGTGTTCACTCCGCTTCGATAACCGGATTTGAGATAAATACAACTGTTTGAATCTGCCAGCCGGATGGAAGCACCAAAAGGAATACACAAAAATCCTCCCGATTCTACTTCGATTTGACCATTGCCGGTAATTTCCAGCGAAGATCCTTGAGTAAATTTAAGTGTTCCTCCGTTTTGAACAATTATTTTATTATTATCCGTTAATTTAACCGATCCTTCTATTACCAAAGCTGAATTGCCGGAAACGGTAATGGTCCCGTTGTAGGGAAATTCAAAGGTATTGGCCAATGTTAATACCGCTTGAGGAGAAATAACAATATCCCGATACAATTTCAGATTAAAATCCCAAACTTGACTTGCATTAATAACCAACGGTATTGGAGAATACGTTTCTTTTTTTACATATTTTTGGGCTGTGTAAATAGCCAATGTCCTATGCATCTGTCCGGCCTGCATAGGAGACAGGTAATGTTCTTTAGACGTTTCTCCCATCAAATTGTTGGTATGACGATCTGCGTCGGGAAGCGTATTGTCAAACGGATCATCCCACCGTACGATATGCGGACAAGTTCCCGGACAGGGCCCGAATATATCCGTAAGGTATTCCGGATTGCAATCAGCTCCGGGAGGGCATGTACCCGTAAGACACACTCCGGAACAAGGGATCGCAGAAGCTCCTCCTCCACAATGCGTATGTAGTAAACTTAAATTGTGACCGAACTCATGAGCTAACACCATTTTTACAATGTTATCCTGTACATCGTGACAATGACATATTATTACGTGTAAATCTCTAGATAGGTCAGAATCTGAGAAATTTGCAAGTCCACTGGCTCCTGCGGAATAACCTGCCGTAAAAAAGACATTTATTTTATTACTCCTCTCCGGATAATATTGATTTATGAAATTGGACAACGTGAAGGAGGATGCTGTTTTATTTAAAGAAGTACTGTTATAAAAGTAAATCCGTTCGTGGTTATCTCCCAACGTAAATCGTATTCGTGTATCATACCCGGGTAAGTCAACGACTCCGGGCACCGGATCCGAGGAGCCTCCAAAATATCCGGAATAGGTTTTATTGACATGATCCAACAGGGCTATCAGCCGGCTTCGTCCGTATGGCGTATTCGTATAACTGTTATTTCCTCCTTCATTATCAAAAAAGACATGGAATGTGACTTCGATATAGGTTAACGGAGGATTTTTTAACGGTTCACTCGGGCTGAGGTCAGGAATCCACGTTCTCAAATCGCTGTAAAGAGCTTGAGCGGATCCGGCCCGAGTAGATATCGTTCGTACGTCATGAGGTGTATTTTCCACACAACCGCACAATTGTGCCTGCACAAAACAAATTGTACCAAACGAGAACAGAAAATAAAATATAAATTTCATAGCGGTAAAGTTTATTTCTTGATAAACCGTGAAGAATACACCCTTGTACCGTCCGAATGGTAAAAAGTGATATAATAAATTCCTCGGATCAATCCCGAGACATCGATTCCCTCATCGGACAAAGAACCCGATAACACTAAAACTCCTGCCGGATTGTATATTTTGTATGAACAACCGATCATTCTGTTTTCTTTTTCCACAAAAAGCAGCTTATCTGCTGGGACGGGAAATAACTTAAAGCCAATGAGGCTCTCTTCCGGTAATCCTCCATATTGCCGAGGATCTTCAAAACACGGTGTCTCCGGATTATAATAGGATAATGTATTATGATAAATAAGTATATCATTAATATAAAAGCATAACAACAAAGGGGGGGCTTCTAAATCAGCGATGCATTCGGGAGAAGGGAAGAACAATCCGAAAATACTACCTATTCCTTCAATCCAAGCATCCTCAAAAGCAGTGGATATACACCCTTTTTTGACTTCTATTCGTTTTCGATATTTATTGTCAATTATTACCGAATCCACTTTTGTCACAGTAAGTTGTTGCTCTTTTGGGCGATAATCCATAGGCCAAAACGAATATACCGTGACCTTATCTCCCGGTTCGACTGCGAAATCGGCCAGCAGCCGTTCCACTCCGTCTTTTACTTGAATGCCGTAGATCTTTTCTCCGATCGTATCTTCCCGAACCGCTCCGTAATAGACCGGCTCATCATAGATAGGCTCGGTGGTTCCCTCCGGCAACGTTCCCGATTGGACGTATATTTTGGTATACCTCATTTCGTTGATGACCGTATCGCCTTCGAAGGAAAATACCCGGTCCATCACATACATGGAAGCATTGGTACGGGGTAAAAAATGCTTCAGTTCGGAATAAAGGCTTGTATTGCTTAAAGCAACCAAGGCAATTAACAGGAATATAAATTTAGTTTTCATAATCGTCCGCTCTTATTTCTTAATAAACCGTGAAGAATACACCCTTGTACCGTCCGAACGGTAAAAAGTGATATAATAAATTCCTCGGGGCAATTCCGATACGTTGATTCCCGCATCGGATAAAGAACCCGTTAACAATAAAGTCCCTGTCGGATTATATATTTTGTATGAACAACCGGTCATTTCGTTTTCCTTTTCCAAGAAAAGAATATCATCTGCCGGAATGGGATAAAGCTTAAAAGAGAATCGATGTTGTTCCGGTAATCCTCCATATTGATAAGGATCTTCAAAACACGGTGTCTCCGGATTATAATAGGATAATGTATTATGATATATAAGTACTTCTTCAATGTAAAAACACAACAATAGAGGAGTGTCTGATAAATCGGCAATACATTCGGGAGAAGGAGAGAACAATCCAAAAATACTTCCTATTCCTTCAATCCAAGCGTCCTCAAAAGGGGTAGATTGGCACCCTTTCTTGACTTCTATTCTTTTTCGGTATTCATTATTAATCATTATTGAATCCACTTTTTTTACCGAAACTCTTTGTTCGTAAAGATCATCAAAAGGCCAAAACGAATACACTGTGATCTCATCTCCCGGTTCGACTGCGAAATCGGCCAGCAACCGTTCCACTCCGTCTTTTACTTGAATGCCGTAGATCTTTTCTCCGATCGTATCTTCCCGAACCGCTCCGTAATAGACCGGCTCATCATAGATAGGCTCGGTGGTTCCCTCCGGCAACGTTCCCGATTGGACGTATATTTTGGTATACCTCATTTCGTTGATGACCGTATCGCCTTCGAAGGAAAATACCCGGTCCATCACATACATGGAAGCATTGGTACGGGGTAAAAAATGCTTCAGTTCGGAATGAAGGCTTGTGTTGCTTAAAGCAACCAAGGCAATTAATAGGAATATTGATTTTGGTTTCATAACATTGTTTTTTATTGGGTTAATATCATTCGTTTGGTATCGACTTCCTTTCCATCGGCTATCAATGTATATAAATACATTCCGGCCTTCAAGTCCGATCCTTTAATTTCAATGGAACCGATATGTCCGGCCGGAATCTTTTTCATTAAACTTCCTTGCATATTGAAGATGTAAATTTCAGCCGATTGCACTTCCGTCGGTAAAAAATACCGGATCTCTGTTTTTTCCCGAAAAGGATTGGGTGTATTCTGATATAAAAAAGCATTATTTAATTCTCCGGTCGGGATATTTTTCAACCCGGTAACGGAATTGTCGATCGCAGCGCTTCTCAAGGCAGCCGTTCCGTTGTAACCGGACAAAAGAGTTTCCAATTCCTTAATTTTTTCCGATTGTGCTGTTATTGTTCGTTGCTGTTCTTTAATCCCTTCTACAATAAAAGGAATAAGGCCGATATAATCTATACTCAGCAAGCCGTCCTTATCTTCACTGACCAATTCGGGAAATACTTTTTGCAGATCTTGAGCCAGAAACCCTACTCGCAAGTTTTTTGAATTTAATTGCTCTTTCTCCCAATCCTCGAAAAAAGCCAGGTCTCTTGCTTCTTTTTCGGATAAAGCAGCCCTGTTTACTTCGCTTATTTTCCTTGTCGATTCAAAAGTCGGATTTTTAAATAATAACTGACACCACCCAATTGTTGCAGGGAGGTCAATGAGCCTCTTAACGGTTGCACATTTTCTTTTAACCGTTCATCCGAAGTCAGTTTGATTCCGGAAGAATATACATCACAATTAAACCGGAAAGCATTTCCGGATGTAACATCATAATAGCCCAATACAGTTCCGTTGCTGTAGGTAAGGTAAACTCCATTTTTACCGTGTAGCCACAGTTTATCTGTATCGGTTGTTCCGTATTCGCCGATAAAAACATTCCATCCCTGTAGGGATTGTATGCCGAAATCTCCCAATGTAATCATGCTTCCCGAAGCATACCCGTCATTTATTTTACCAAATACTTGCATGGAAGCTACATTTCCTGCATCGTTGGGACCGGGAGGGACCGTACCGACTTGTACTCTGCCGGTGGATTCTACTTTTACTTGTGCGTTTAAGAATAAACAAGAAAAAGAGATAATTAAAATAAAAAAAGGTTGGATTAAGTCTTTCGTTCTCATAATAAGAGGATTTTTAAGTGAAAAATAGGTTTTAATTTTGAGATAAAACGGACCCAATATCCGTGTTTAGGTTGTTTATTGATTAATGATGAGTTGATTATGACTAAAGAAAATAAGTTTTTAATGATATTGGTATAAGCATTAACCCCGGTCGACCCGGTGAACCCGATGACCAGTCTAGCCGGAACAGGAACCGTATAAGTAACTTTTGGCGAGCTACTTATGGCATAGGGCTCATTATCGACTATTTGGCTGGGTATCGCATTCTCCATATAACGGACGGTGGTCGGGAAGGTAAACTCTT
>DAIQOU010000736.1:0-2171 GCA_036787725.1 Bacteroidales bacterium | reverse complement strand
GGTAAAATGTGCATAACCCCGGGTGAGCGAAGCGTAACCCGGGGAGGCAACTCTCCTCAACCTCTGAACCCCGAAGCGGGTAATGTCATTAAGTTAAGTAAAAAGGGCTGCACATATGCCGATTACCGATAATGATATGGTATGCAGCAGTCTCCAAGTCCCGTACGATTACGCCCCACTTCACCGACAGTGAAGCGGGGCGTAATCATCGGACGTGCGGAAGGACGACCTCTTTGGACCCGCAAGTTTCGCTTGCGCTACATATGCGGTTAAGCATGATTTCGTCCCTCCGGGACTTATCTCCGGCTTAACTCATCTTTACATTCTTAAAATTCAAAAATCAATATATCTCTGCTTTTTAAAGACAGTTCTTTACTTAGATCGTATACCATTCCTCGAATAATGTCTTTATTTTGTTTTGCGGGCAATATTTCTTTATAGAGGTCGAGGGAGATGGTCTTTTCCTGACCGGTGCCGTTGATGAAAACCGCAACGGATTTGTTTCCCAGTCTTCGTTCGTAAACATATACTCCTTCGTTGGGAGCGAAATGGGTTAACAAACCTTTTGCTATTACTTCGTTTCCTTTTCTCCAATGAAGCAGTTGTTGCAGGTAAGAGCGGAACGTCTCCTCTTTTTGTGTTCGTTGCATGAAAGCGCTGCGGGTATCTCCCGGCCATCCTCCCGGAAAATCGGCACGCAGTGCGCCGTCTCCTTGTTTTTTGTCTGCATACATTCCAATCTCATCGCCGTAGTAGATTTGAGGGATTCCCCGGGTAGTAAGCAGAAAACCGTATGCTTGGAAGAAGCGGCTCTCTTTATTGGAATCTTCTTCATTCTTCAAAAAACGGGAGGTATCGTGATTACCCAAGAAAATCAGGAGTTCCAATGGATTGGAGTAAACAATGTCTTGTCCCAAGTATTCGTAGATCCGATTCAACCCGGTTCCGTAAGTGGTCTCTTCATCAAATGCTTTGACCATGATATCCATTAGGGGGAAATCCATTACACAACGCAAATTGGAATTCTTCGGAGCTGCCAGCTTGCTGTCTTTTTGCCAGTAGGAGATACCTACATTATTTCCGTACCACGTTTCTCCGACAATATTGAAGTCGGGGTATTCTTCGGTTACTTCTTTACACCAGGCAGCCATAAAATCGAAGTCGGCATAGGGGTGAGTATCCTGACGAATGCCGTTCAGTCCCGAATATTCGATCCACCAAAGGGAAGTTTGTACCAAATAACGGGCTACATGACGGTTGCGTTGATTCAAGTCGGGCATCGGCTCTACAAACCAACCGTCCAAAGCCATCTTTTTATCGTATACGGAAGTATACGGATCGTATTGAGTCGTTGTTTTGTAACTCGTCTGAACATATTGGTCGGAAAAGTTGAACCAATCGGGAGAAGGCATATCCCGGAACAAGTAATTTTCGCTTCCGCAATGGTTGAAGATCATGTCCATTACTACTTTCAGTCCTTTTTGCCGGGCATTCGTCGCCAGATTCTTAAAATCTTCGTTTGTCCCGAAACGCCGGTCTACGCGGTAATAATCCGTTATCGCATAGCCGTGGTAAGAACCTTCGGGCATATCGTTCTCTTGTATGGGGTTAAGCCAAATGGCAGTGACTCCCAAATTGCTGATATAATCCAACCGGTCGTGAA
Source organism: Bacteroidales bacterium (assembly GCA_036787725.1). Classification (GTDB taxonomy): domain Bacteria; phylum Bacteroidota; class Bacteroidia; order Bacteroidales; family Azobacteroidaceae; genus DAIQOU01. The sequence continues at coordinate 508 of DAIQOU010000736.1, read as the reverse complement.
TCCCTTTTAAGTCTCCTCCATGACGGGCAAAAGGATCGTTGCGGTTCGTTTTTGCTTCCCGCATTCCTTTGATCACATCATTGGACGGATCTCCATTGGCAAACCGGTCGGGCATAATCAGGTACAATACATCTTCGGAGTTAAATCCCGGTCTTTCTCTCGATTGAGGATCCCGTTGTTTTAATTCGTAAGGGATCGTTTTCTTTTCTTTGCCTTTTTGCAATACTATCTCGAACGTTTGCGGCCGGGCATCTTGCAGATCCAGGTAGATCAATAAATAATTGGGGTTTTGTAATTGTACCGTCTCCTTTATCCGGATGTCTTTTGCCGGAATGGTCACGCGACAGTCGGAAATGTTTTCACCATACAGCAAGATCTGTAATTCGGGATTCTGCATTCCCGCCCACCAGAACGTCGGGTCTGCTTTTTTTATTTCAATGGGGGAAGCATGCGCAATACAGACAGACACCCACACGATGATTAATATAATTTTCTTCATATGTTATAT
>DAIQOU010000735.1:0-2182 GCA_036787725.1 Bacteroidales bacterium | reverse complement strand
TTGCAAATTGCAGCAAAACGGAAACGCATTTTGCAGCAAAATGAAAATACCGGTCTGTATCACCCGGAAAACCCGCAGCCGCAAAATAATCGCTCGATAACCGAATCCGGAATAATCCGGGGAAGATAGATACCCGAATGTATTTATCCCGGACTAAGTGCCGGAAAATTATTAAATTCGGCTTTCGACTTTTCTAATGCCTAATCCGGGTTTACGGTATTTACAAAAAATAAAAAAGAGGATGAATCCACACGAAGAAACACCCTCTTTGTTGTTCCTACGACAGTTATTCTATAACAAATCACCCAAATGTTTTATATTGCTTTTAGCTGTTTCTATTACAGCCTGATAACGACCATTCAAAATCAATTTGGCCATGGCAGTGGCAAAACCCTTCATTTGGGAAAATTCAATTTTTGGGGGCATAGCCAGCGAATCCGGATTCGTATGTACATTCACCAATGCCGGACCCTCGGCTGCCAAGAAAGTACTCAATATATTTTCCACTTGAGCAGGATCGTGTATTGTATATGCTTTTATCCCCATCGCACCGGCTACTGCCGCAAAATCCGGATTAACCATATCGGTTTGCCAGTCGAGAAGTCCTCCCACCAACATCTCCAATTTTACCATTCCCAACGAATGATTATTAAATACGACCAATTTGACCGGCAATTTATACTGAGCAATGGTGGCCAAATCTCCCAGCAACATGGATAATCCTCCATCTCCGCATAAAGCAATTATCTGTCTGTCCGGACAAGCAAAAGCGGCTCCGATCGCCATGGGCATGGCATTAGCCATCGAACCGTGATTAAACGATCCCAACATTTCACGTTTACCTGTCCCATGGATATAACGAGCTCCCCATACACAGCACATCCCGGTATCTACCGTAAAAACAGCATCGTCATCAGCCAACCGGTCTATTACAGAAGCGACATATTCAGGAGAGATTTTCCCCGGTGTCCCCGGACACTTTACATAAGTTTGAAGGTTTTCCCGGACATGTTTATAAAATTTCAACTGTTTTTTCAGAAACGAATCATCTTGTTTTTCCTTTAATAAAGGCAACAATGCTGCCAGTGTATCTTCTATATCACCTCCCAAAGCCATGTTTACTTTAGCACGACGACCTATTTTCTCCGGATGATGATCTACTTGCACAATCTCGCATTTCCCGGGCATAAACCCCTCATAAGGAAAGTCGGTACCTAATAAAATCAGTAAATCGGATTCATGCATGCTTTGATAAGCAGAGGGATTACCTAAGAGGCCCGTCATCCCTATTTCGTAAGGATTATCATATTGAATGGACATTTTCGCCCTAAATGTATAAGCAATCGGGGCTTTAATCAACTCTGCAAGCCGTATTAATTCATCATGCGCCCCTTTTGCTCCTATTCCGCAAAAAATCGTAATCTTTTCTTTCGAATCGATTAATTGAGCCAACTTCTCCAATTCCTTATCGTGAGGTCTAAACACAGATTTTGTAGGAAGAAGGTCTAAAGACGATATTTCTTCTTCTACAGAACCGGCAGCCACATCTCCGGGAAGTCCCAACACTGCTACCCCTTTACGTCCTACAGCATATTGTAATGAAGCCTGTAACATACGAACAAATTGAGTTGGAGTATGAGCTATTTGATTATATCCGCTGCAATCCTCAAACAATTTAATCGTATTGGTCTCCTGAAAATAAGAAGTACCCATTTCATACGTAGGACAAGTAGAAGCAATTGCCACTACGGACGAACCGGAACGATGAGCATCATATAATCCGTTTATTAAATGCACATGTCCGGGTCCGCTGCTTCCGGCACAACAACCAATCCCTTTCAGCTGCGCTTCGGCTGCAGCAGCATAAGCCCCTACCTCTTCATGACGAACATGTACCCATTTTATATCATTTTGACGCCGAACGGCATCATTCACTTCATTCAAACTATCTCCCGTAACTGCATAAATACGCTTGATTCCCGCCTTAGCCAATGTTTCTACCAATTGGTCCGCCACTTTTTTACTCATAACCTATTTTATTATTAATTAAGTAAAAAGATAACAATTCGGGAATGATTTATACCGTCCGGTTAATCTTTTTTAACATCGGGAATCTCTTCCGCCGGTCGGATCAATAAACATTTATCTTTCACAATTATACAAATAGGATCATTGATTGAAA
>DAIQOU010000209.1:0-7791 GCA_036787725.1 Bacteroidales bacterium | reverse complement strand
TCCATGATATTTCGTGCCTTTTATAATAAAGACAACCGGGAGAGAAAACACACACAGTCAAAAAGTGATTTTTTTAAATAAAAAACAGAAGTATTACTTTCAGAACTTTACGCAAATCGGTAAGTGCTTGTGTAATATGATTTTCTACAGTTCGTTTATTAATATTCAGTTGCAGGGCGATTTCTTCATTTGTAAGTCCTTCTTTACGGCTCATTGTAAATACCCGCTTCCGTTGGGAAGGCATATTATCTATCGCTATATCTATCAGCAAGCTTAACTCCTCGGCGTAAAGTCTTTCTTCTTGCAGATCATCTATTAAAATTTGGCGGCTGTAGAATTTTTGAAGATGATCCTGACGAATAACATTCAACTTGTAATGATTATAGATAGCATTACGTGCCATACGGAACAAATAGGCTTTAAACGATTCCGCATTGGAAATAGCCCCCCGATGTGTCCAGACATTATAGAAAATATCCTGAGCCAAATCCGAGACTTCATCTTCATCTTTTATAAAACCCAATAAAAAACGTTTTACCAAGTCATGATAAGACATGAAAAGGATATTGAAAGCAGCATGATCACCTTCTCCCAATGCTTTAAGGCACCTTAATTCCAGATCTTTATCCATCCTACCCTTCGGAAACTAACTTTGTTTATTTGGATTTATTAATTCAAAACGCTCCTGACCGACTGAAATTTTAAAGGTAAAGGACCGATTCCTTTTGATTTCGTGCGAATATAGTAAATTTGTTTTGAACAAAACAATAAACGACATGACGAAAGATAGTAAAAAAATCAGTTCATCAGCTAACCTTCAAATAAATTATGGATTTGTTAGCCCGGAGAAAAATTTGACACATTCGCTCTCAAACACGAATCAAACTGTTTTTACAAACGTTTCATATCATAAACCCGACTTGTAAGAACGCTTTTGGGCATTTATTATCGTAGTGTCTTACCGGGTGAAATCTATACAGAGGATACAACTTAATTCTATCGCTACATCCATAAAAAACAAAAAGTTGCATGCTTAAGCATACAACTTTTTGATAAACTAATATTTCAATTTAAGTCAAATATCAATATCTGTTTCCGTAACCGCCTCCTCGGTTAAAATTCCGAGCCGGTCTTTCTTCCCGCGGGCGAGCTTCTGAAACGGCAATCGTTCTACCATCATAATCCGCACCATTTAATTCAGAGATGGCCTTTAAAGCACTTTCATGATCTTCCATTTCCACAAATCCGTATCCTTTAGAACGGTTAGTTTGACGATCCATAATCACTTTAGCTGTACTTACAGTTCCATACTCTTCAAAAATAGTTGACAAATCGGCATCGTTAACCTGGTAACTCAACCCTGCAATAAAAATGTTCATTTGTAAATAAAAATAAATTGTAAATAAAATCAGATGAGAATTATTATAAACGTGCAGACTGAAACTAAAATTCGTAAATTGAAGAGAAAGAATGTTTTTATTATAAAAACTCAAATGCATTGCAAAGATAAGGTAATAAAAACGAATAATCTAATTTTGAGACATTTATTTTCAATTTTATTTTTTCTTTACGATTAGAAAGGCCTTTAAAAAATCACCTAACCTTCTTGTGTAGTGCAAGATAACAAGGAGTTTAGCCTAAATAAATATGTATTATGTTTTTTTGTTAATACTGTTGAATTCGTTCGATTGATCTTTTTATTCACCCCCTTAAAAGTTTTCAAGCTATAACTTTTCCGTATATGAACGCCTTTTCTTTTTAGAACGATATATTTTCCGGCCGCTGATCAGCACGGTAATAAACAATAAGCCGATAACAAAAGGATAAAACAAACTGAATATCCCCAAAGCCGTGAATAAACGGCCGGTATGCATTTCCAATGCCAGATTCCATAAGGACATGGACCGGTTTTGATACCTGATCGGCATATCAATAAACCGATCGGCAGAATCAAATACAAAACTTCCGCTATCATACAAAAACAGAATTATTTTATCATTAAAAGAAGACGAAAATCCCGACACTTTGTGTTGTCCGAACGGCATTCCTCTCTGTGTAGGAATATAAGGCCGGCCTGTAAATGCATCTTCCGTTTCTCCGGTAAAGCGATTCCACACAAACAGGCCGTTGAACGAACCGACCAGCCAAAGTTCTTTATCCAACGGATGCCAGACATTGATCCCCATTACGCTTACGGGTGGTTGATGAGGTAACAGAGAAGGAACGCTTTCTAATGTTGTTAATGAAAAAAAACCTTCGGATGTATATAATAACCAAATGGCATGTTCCGAGTCATACCGAATCGCTCGCAACAAATCATTCCATCTATTCTCCGAAGGCGATCCGGGAAGTGTTATTTTGAATTTACTGATTGCTATTAATAAAGGGGGACGAAGAAACATCCCGGTAACAGTAAGGAGAAGCAAAGGAATTAACAGCCAATATCCCAATCGGTTATGCCATTTTCGGGAAGAGCGAAGTGTACGAACCATGTTGAAAGATTTCCGCCGCTTTCTGCGAAGTAATTTCGGGAATAACCATATCAACAAACCGGTTATACCCAGAAAAACCAATACAAAGGCCAATCCATCTACCACCAGTTTGCCTGGAAGTCCGAATAATTCTCCTCCATGTAATTTCCAGATCAAACGAAAAAGGGAACGTCCTTCTCCCAAATCAGGACTTTCGGCAAGTTGAATCCGTCGGAACGATTCTTCTCCGCACTTAACCAACAATTCCGAACGGGTTAACACCACCAGCGTGTCTCCTCTTACCTCCAAATCCGAAATACGATCCGCTACGGAAGGAAGGAACAAGGGTTTCCATCGGTCTTCTTTTTTCTCATATCGGTAAAGATCAAATAATCCGGCACAATAACAAGTTCCGGAAGCAGTCATCACAGCCCGAACTATCTTACGCCGGTCCGCTCCGTTACGAATTCCTTCGTTATGTTCTTTTATATAACTGTTTATACTATCCGAAAGCCAGATTCCTTCATTTCCGTACAAGAAAACAGAATCGGGAGAAAATGACACTGTTCCTTTAAAAAATCCGTAATTCCAATTTCGATACCGAAAATCTTCGGGAAGGTATTTGCGATTGATTTCATACTCCGAAAAAAAATATCGATGATTTAATATGATTCCGGAAAAAGACATCCACCCGATGAAAAACAACAGCAATAATCCCGGTATTTTATGTATCCTTCGCATTCCTGCAAAGATAATAAGAGAACCGGGAATAACCTGTAAGAAAAATGACAGGATAATAATCTCCATAACCCTTTCCGCTTTGATATCTGTATTTCAACTACGTGCCTTTAATAATAATACCTATATCAAAATGTAATATTGATTACACTTTGTATGGGAAAAAGTCTGTATTTTTGAATTCGAATAAAACAATAGAAGGTCATTGTGAAATCTTAAGTATATTCCGTTTTATGAAAAAGATCTTGAGCCACATCCCCACCAAAATGATCCTGCCCTTCTTTATTGCAGGAGGGATACTGGCAGGCTTGGGAATTTACACAATATATATGTCAAGGGCACATTCGTACCTGTCGGACGATCCGGCAGCTTGCGTTAATTGCCACATTATGACTCCTTATTATCAATCTTGGGATAACAGTTCGCATGCTTTATGGGCTACGTGCAACGATTGTCATGTTCCTCACGAAAACATTGCCGAAAAATACGCTTTCAAAGCAATGGACGGCCTGTATCATGCTGCCGTTTTTAGTGTAAAGGGTGAACCGCAAGTGATTCGTCCCCGAGATGCAAGTTATGAAGTAATTATGAATAATTGCATTCGTTGCCATACTCAACTAAACACCGAATTTGTAAAAACAGGCATGATTTCCTACACGGATGTTAAAGAAGGAAAAGGAAAAGCTTGCTGGGATTGCCACACTCAAGTACCTCATACCAAGGTAAGTAATTTGGGTTCTTCTACCAATGCAATCGTACCGTTACCGGAATCTCCGGTCCCGGATTGGCTGAAAAAAATGATAAAAAAATAATTTAATACGACGAAAAATATGTTCACGAAATTAGCAGAAGCAATTAAGCGTAAGCCCGCTATCGGGTGGGGGCTCTTTGCCGTAATAATGGCAGTTGTATTCGCTTTAGGTATTTTGGCAGCTTCCATAACCGAAAGAAGAGCCGAAATCGCCACCCTTTTTAATAATAAAAAAGTGGAAATAACCGGAATCGAATCCCGAAACGAAATATGGGGGGAAAATTATCCCAGAGAATATAATACTTGGAAAAAAACAGCCGATATGGATTTCCGAAGTAAGCATTTGGGAAATATGCCGGAAGATGTATTGGAATCACGCCCCGAAATGGTTGTATTATGGGCCGGCTACGCTTTTGCCCAAGATTATTCGGCGCCGAGAGGACATATGTATGCGATCGAAGACATTCGAAATACACTTCGGACCGGCTGTCCGGAAACAGATACAGACGGACCGCAACCGGCTACTTGCTGGACCTGTAAAAGCCCGGATGTTCCTCGTATGATGCATGAATTGGGTATTGAAAATTTTTATAAAGCCAAATGGGGAGCGTTGGGTGATGAAATTGTTAATCCGATCGGTTGTGCCGACTGTCATGATCCTCAAAATATGAATTTAACCATTACGCGCCCGGCTCTAATAGAAGCATTTGAACGTCAAGGTAAAAATATAGAAGATGCCACCCCTCAAGAAATGCGTTCGTTGGTGTGTGCACAATGCCATGTAGAATATTATTTCAAAGGAGAAGGTAAATACCTGACTTTCCCTTGGGATGGAGGTTTTACGGTAGAAAATATGGAAAAATATTATGACGAAGCAGATTACGCAGATTGGACACATGCTATCAGTAAGGCTCCCATGTTGAAAGCACAACATCCGGACTACGAGTTGTTTTTAACCGGTCCGCACGGACAACGGGGATTAGGATGTGCCGACTGCCATATGCCATACATGTCAGAAGGAGGAATTAAATACTCCAACCACCAGATAATGAGCCCATTGAAAAACATTTCAGCCACTTGTCAAACTTGCCACCGCGACAGTGAAGAAAACCTTCAAAAATATGTATACGAATATCAGGATAAGGCATTGGAAATCCGTGATCGAGTGGAAAAAGAACTTTCCAAAGCACATATTATGGCTAAGATCGCATGGGATAACGGCGCAACCGAAAATGATATGAAAACAGCATTGCAATTGATCCGTCAATCTCAATGGCGATGGGATTTTGCAGTAGCTTCACATGGCGCTTCTTTCCATGCTCCGGTCGAGACACAACGGATATTGGCTCACAGTTTGGATAAATCTTTGCAAGCCCAACTGGAACTTCAAAAGGTATTGTTTGCTTATCAAGTAGCGGAAGTAACTATACCGGATATTTCTACAAAAGAAAAAGCACAATCTTATATCGGTTTGGATATGAAAACCTTGCAGGAAAATAAGGACAAGTGGAAAGAAACCGTTGTTCCCAAATGGGTTGAAAAAGCAAAGGCAAATGGTCGTTTATCCATGAAATAAATCTCCGGGATTAATAAAGATTAATTATAAACAGAGGGGCAGACTTGAAGTGGGGTTTGCCCCTTTTAAATAAATCAGCTATGACATCTTCCGGAAAGCGGATTATATGGCAATTCCCTTGGCAATACAAAGAAAGTATTGTTATTGTGGGGGGTATTGCGTTGGTAGGTTTCTTTCTGCAATTTCTCCTCGGCCCTTTTCATTTCTATTTATTACAGGCCCCGGTCAATCTTATGTTGGGCGGAATACTTATTCTACTGCCGATCGTACTCTCATTTGTACGCCACACTCATTTCTATCGCTGGTTTTCCGGGGTTCCCATGGCGGTTTCCCTGATAAGCGGACTGGTTATTCTCGGTATCATCATGGGACTGACTCCTCAATCGGTAAGTCCCGACCCTGCTGACAGAACCCTTTTTAACCGATTGGGATTTAAACAAATGACAAGCAGCTGGCCTTTCATACTGATATACTTCCTGACTTTGTTGTCTTTAGGAATGCTGATTGTCAGGCGCCTCATCAATTTTCAAAAAAAGGATTACGGATTTTATCTCAATCATATCGGCTTGTGGATTTTATTCCTGGCCGGCGGATTGGGGAATGCCGATATCCGCCGGTATGTAATGCATGTACGCGAAGGAGAAACCGAATGGAGAGTATATAATGAAAATAAAGATGTATTGGACTTACCGATTGCTATAAAACTAAACGACTTTTACATGGAAGAATACCCTCCCAAACTGGCAATCATTCATCGCGAAACAGGAAATGCCCAACCGGAATCCAAACCGGTTTATTTTCAATTGGATGAAAACCGACCGGAAGGAGAAATCGACCGATGGATCATCCAAATAAATGAGTACATTCATGATGCGGTACGAAATAGTGACAGTACTTATCAAGAGGCTCATATGCCTGGATCGGCACCTGCCGTAATGGTAAAAATCCAAGATACTCAAACCGGAAAAATTTCGGAAGGATGGGTATGTGCCGGTAACATTGCCCAACTTTATATGGTCCTTAATCTGGATGATTCGTACTGCGCCGTACTGACCCAAGCCGAACCGAAACGGTTTATTTCCGATATTGAAATCTATACCGAAGACGGAACCCAAGCTCAGACTCTATTGGAAGTAAATAAACCTTTTAAACATGGTAATTGGATGCTTTATCAATACGGATATGATAATGATGCCGGAAAAATGTCAACTTACAGCAGTATTGAATTAGTATATGATCCGTGGATCATCCCTGCTTATATTGGGATCGCATTTTTGGCTGCCGGATCAATAAGCATGTTATGGATAGGAAATAAAAAAAGAAAGGAGGAAAAAAATGACTTGGAATGAATTTATCCTGTTTGCCGGCCCCGCCATGATATTGTGGATTTGCGCCGGAACGTTGGTTTATACCCGACTAAAACAACTATGGATTGACTTATTAATGATCGCCGGAATAGCTGTATTTGCTTCGTTTATTGTCGGGCTTTGGATCGGACAGGAAAGACCTCCCCTGCGTACCATGGGAGAAACCCGATTATGGTATTCCTTCTTTCTTTCACTGATCGGATATATTACCTATAAACATTGGAAATACAAATGGTTGCTTTCTTTCAGCGGATTGGTAGCCTGTGTATTTGTCTGCATTAATATTTTCAAACCGGAAATTCATTCCAAAAACCTCATGCCGGCATTGCAAAGCTATTGGTTTGTACCTCATGTAACGGTATATATCCTTTCTTATGCCATGTTGGGAGCAGCCACCATCGCTTCCTTTATACAAATACGAAAACTCAACCGCTACAGTCCGGATAAAAATCTGTACCTTTTCATGGACAATCTCATTTATGCAGGATTCGGGTTCCTCATGCTCGGATTGCTTATGGGATGTATCTGGGCAAAAGAAGCTTGGGGACATTATTGGTCTTGGGATCCTAAAGAAACCTGGGCATTTGTTACTTGCGGCGCTTATTTAATCTACATTCATCTCCGATTGCAAAACAAACATCCGAAAGTCACCTTGTGGGTGCTCCCCATCGCTTTCATTTTATTAATGATTACTTGGATCGGAGTAAATTACCTCCCTTCTGCACAAAACAGTATTCATACTTATTCTTGATAACAGGTTGATATTTTATTGGTTACCATTCCGTTGAACATTCGAAATTCGGAACGGTATCACTCGTTTTCAAATACTTTTTAACTTATTCAACCGGAGGTAATTCAAAAACGGCTTGCCAATTTAACTTAAACTTT
>DAIQOU010000208.1:0-7799 GCA_036787725.1 Bacteroidales bacterium | reverse complement strand
CATTTTTTCTTTTCTTCGAACCGGATGAAAAGATTTTGCCGGTGAAAATCAGTTAACATAGAAATACCATTTATTTATGAAAGAAAAAATCAATCAATTAAAAATGCTCCATCGTCAAGCGGAGCTGGGAGGCGGAGAAGAACGAATCACCAAACAACACACTGCGGGAAAATTGACAGCACGGGAACGTATCGACCTGCTGCTGGAAAAAGGAACTTTTGTAGAGATAGACAAGTTTGTAACTCATCGTTGTTATGAATTCGGACTGGAGAAACAGCGTCCGTTGGGGGATGGAGTGGTTACGGGATACGGGCTTATCGGAAAACGTACCGTTTTTGTTTTTGCTCAGGATTTTACCGTATTTGGAGGAGCCCTTTCGGAAACCTATGCCCGTAAAATCTGTAAGATTATGGATATGGCTTTGCAGTTGGGCGCTCCGGTAATCGGATTGAATGATTCGGGCGGCGCGCGGATTCAGGAAGGGGTTCGTTCGTTGGCCGGCTATGCTGATATATTTCTGCGTAATTCGTTGGCTTCCGGGGTAGTGCCTCAATTAAGCGCCATTATGGGACCTTGCGCGGGAGGAGCAGTGTATTCGCCGGCGTTGACCGACTTTATTTTTATGGTAAAAGAGAGCAGCTACATGTTTATTACCGGGCCCGATGTAGTAAAAAGCGTTACACAAGAAGAAGTAACGAAAAATGACTTGGGAGGATCGGAGGTACATACCATGCGTTCCGGAGTGGCTCATTTTTCGGCCGATAATGATATGGATTGTATCCTCAAAATAAGAGAACTAATCTCCTTTTTGCCGAATAATAATATGGAGGAACCTCCTTTTGTTCCTACCACCGACAGCCCCAACCGAGTGGATCTGGGGCTGGACTTGTTGATTCCGACCAATCCGAACCAACCTTACGACATCAAAGAACTGATACTTTCTGTTGCTGATGATCAAAATTTCTTTGAAGTACAGGAAGAGTATGCTAAAAACATTGTGGTCGGATATATTCGTTTGAATGGCAAAACGATTGGCGTGGTTGCCAATCAACCCTTAGAACTGGCCGGAACATTGGATATTAATGCTTCCGTTAAGGCTGCTCGTTTTGTTCGTTTTTGCGATGCTTTCAATATTCCTATTCTGACATTGGTGGATGTTCCGGGATTTCTTCCGGGAGTCAATCAAGAGTATGAAGGAATTATTCGTCATGGAGCCAAATTATTGTATGCTTATTGTGAAGCTACTGTGCCGAAAGTGACGGTTATCACCCGGAAAGCGTATGGCGGGGCATACGATGTAATGAGTTCCAAACACATTCGCGGAGACATTAATTTTGCTTATCCTACAGCCGAAATTGCGGTAATGGGACCGGACGGTGCGGTTAATATTCTGTTCAGAAAAGAGCTTGCTGTTGCCGAAGATCCGGAGACTCGTAGGAAAGAGTTGCAAGATGAATATCGTAATACTTTTGCGAATCCTTACCGGGCTGCCGAGTTGGGTTACGTAGATGAGATTATAGAGCCTTCGGAAACACGCCCGCGTTTGATACGAAGTTTTGAATTGTTGGCCAATAAACGACAATCCAATCCGCCCAAAAAACATTCTAATTTACCTCTATAAACCGGATAATTATGATAAAGAAAGTATTAGTAGCCAACAGAGGAGAGATTGCGATGCGAATATTTCGTACATGCCGGGTCATGAATATACCGACCGTTGCCATTTATACACATGTCGACCGGGGAGCGTTGCATGTACGATATGCCGAAGAGGCGTATTGTATATCGGAGGACCCGGAGGATACTTCCTACCTGAAACCCGATCTTATCATCGAGATTGCCAAAAAGACCGGAGCAGCTATTCATCCCGGTTACGGGTTTTTGTCCGAAAACGCCGATTTTGCTCGTCGGTGTGAGGAGGAAGGGATCAATTTTATAGGACCGAGTGCGGATATAATTGCCCGTATGGGAATCAAAACGGAAGCCCGAAAGATAATGCAAGCTGCCGGTCTTCCTATTGTTCCCGGAACAGAAGAGCCGGTTTCCGATGTAGAAGAAGCCAAAAAAGCAGCAAAGAAAATAGGATATCCCATCATGTTGAAAGCGTTGGCCGGAGGAGGAGGAAAAGGAATGCGATTGGTTCGGGAAGAAAAAGAATTTGAGACCGCTTTCCGTTTGTCTCGTTCCGAAGCGGGAAATTCTTTTGGAAACGATGCCGTTTATATTGAGAAATACATCGAGAATCCGCATCATATTGAAGTTCAAATACTGGGAGATAAATATGGAAACGTAATTCATCTGTATGAACGGGAATGTTCTATTCAGCGTCGAAATCAGAAAATTATAGAGGAAGCGCCTTCTCCTTTTGTAAAAGAGGAAACAAGGCAGCGGTTGTTGTCCGTAGCTGTGGAAGCCTGTAAGAAAATAGGCTATTACAGTGCCGGGACCTTGGAATTTATGATGGATAAGGACCAGCACTTTTATTTTCTGGAAATGAACACCCGTTTGCAAGTCGAACATCCGGTTACGGAAGAATGTACCGGCGTGGATTTGGTTCGGGATATGATCTTGGTTGCTTCCGGTAATCGGTTGGCCTATAACCAGGAAGATATTCAATTTCGGGGAGCGGCTATAGAATGTCGTATCTATGCGGAAGATCCCGAAAATAATTTCATGCCTTCTCCGGGGATTATCCGGGTCCGTGAAGCTCCCGAAGGTCGGAATGTCCGGTTGGACAGTGCTGCGTATGCCGGCTTTGAAGTATCGTTACATTACGATCCGATGATTGCTAAGCTTTGCAGTTGGGGACGAAATCGGGAATCTGCCATTTCGAATATGAAGCGGGCTTTGAGGGAGTATAAAATCCTGGGAATTAAAACCACCATCCCTTTTCATCAACGGGTATTGGCGAATGAAACATTTTTGAAGGGGAATTACGATACTACTTTTATCGATACCAAGTTTGATAAAGAAGATCTGAAGCGCAGGCAAAATAGCGACCCTACCATTGCTGTTATTGCCGCAGCTCTTAAGCATTTCGAACAGGAGAAAGAAATGGCTGCGCGCGCAACCACCGTCCCGTTGGTGGGAGAATCGTTGTGGAAACACTACGGAAAATTACAAATGTCTGCAAATAACTTTTAACCGAGGAGGATTTAATTATGGCGAAAGCATTGGCAACTTATTATGCAACAGTTCAAGATATACCCGATACCGAATATAAAGTGGAGATTCTGGAAGATGGTCCCATCAAAAAGGTGTCGGTAAACGGAGAAGTATATGAAGTCGATTATAATGTCGGAGGCGATACCATTCATTCTATAATTATGAATAATAAGTCTCATGGTGTTCAGATTTCCGAGGATGGCGATTCTATGTATGAAGTAAGAAACAGAGGAGATCGGTTTTCCGTCCGGGTGATTGATGAACTGAAGAAAATGAGACTTTCTCGTACCAAGTCGGCAGTTATCGGACGTCAGGTGATTACTGCTCCCATGCCGGGGGTTATTCTTAAAGTATATGTTAAACCGGGAGATACAGTGGCTGTCGGTGATCCGCTGTGTGTTTTTGTGGCTATGAAAATGGAGAATGAAATTCGCAGTCCCATTGACGGTACCGTAAAGGAAGTATATGTAGAAGAGTCCGGGAAAGTTTCTGTGGGAGATAAGATGATGGTGGTAGAGTAGTAACTTTCACCATAATAAGGAATCACGTAGAAGCATATCTAAAAGATTTGCTTCGTGGAAAGGTTTGGAAAGTAGTGTTAAAATGTATAAATTTGTATCATATTATTTTATTCAATAATGATAATATGATACAAATTGCATATACGGACGAACATGAACAATTGCTGTTCGGTATACCGCTGTTCCGAGACTTACCTATGAACATTAAGCATACATTGTCGGATAAGTTGGATTATAATATCTATCAATTGGAAAAACATGATATTATCGCCCGGCAGAATACTATCTGTAAGCATTTACATGTTTTATTGAAAGGCAAATTGCGGGTAGATATTATTGACGCTTGCGGGAATGAAGTGTTAATTGAATATATTGTAGCTCCTCGTGCATTTGCTACACCGCATTTATTTCAGGCAGATCCTACTTTACCCGCTACTTTTACCGTTATAAATGAGGGAGTATTATTAAAAGCAACTAAAAGTTCGTTATTTGACTTAATCAGTGAAGAACCGGGCTTGTTAAAAAGATTTCTTTCCATAACCGGCAATTGTAATAAGTGTACGGTAGTCCGCTTGCGTGCGCTTTCTTATAAAAATATTCGAAGTCGTTTTATTTCTTATTTGTTTGAACAGAAACGATGTCGTGAAGAAAATGAATTTGAGATAGAACATAATCAGGTTCAATTGGCAGATTATCTTTGTGTCACCCGTCCGGCATTGTCCAAAGAAATAAATAAGATGATAAAAGAAGGACTTCTCGAAATGAAAGGTCGAAAAGTCCTTTTGTTGCAACAGGAAAAGTTAAAGAAAATGCTGTTGTAATCGAGAAGAGTAACAACAGGGTTACCAATTGACAAGAAAGATTCGCGGATTAATGTTTAGAGAGAGCCATCCCCAATCCTGCCACCGCTTATGATCTCCGCCTTTAACAAAATCCATGGTTTTGGAGCCGAACATGCAGGAATATCCGGCCGAAAGTTTTACATCTTTCATAAGATCCCAATCCAATTGAAGATCTATTTCCGAACCTAAATTTTTACTCAATTCTTTTTCTTTATCCATTACTTTATTGGCTGCTCTGAAATAATGGTAATAGGCGCTGAGATTGGTCTTGCCGGAAGGCTTAAACCTAAATCCGATTTGGTTGTCCCATAATCCCGGTGCTCCGCGTAGGAAGGAGGATACATAAAAATAATCCATGGTTCCATAGAATTTGTGGTGGGTGCCGTATAACGGATCAAAGGCATTTATCTTGTCTTTTTTCGGATCATTGCCGCTCAAATAGTCGGTTCCCAAAATGATTGATTTTCCCGGAGCGAAATTCCAAGTACCCAATAGAGCTGCCATAAAAGCCGATACTTTTTTGTCTTCTTTATTTTTGCCGGTTTGGTAATAAAAAGAACCTTCTACTTTCCAATTCGCCGGAGTAAACGTCAGGTAGGTGCCCATGGTTTGTAAGTACCGGGTTTGTGCTTCTCGAATGGTGAGGTCGCCTGTTTCCAATCCTAAATTCATTAATAAGAAAGAAGCTTTCAGCCGTTGATTCGGTTCGATGTGATACCAAAGGGTTTGCATGCTTTTATAAGGTTGAGCTCCCGCATGGTAATAGGTCCCGCGGGTGTTGTCATCACTGTTTTGATTAAAAGCCAGTAACAAATGTAATTGGTGGATCGGATTTTCATATCCGAGTTTCAAGGCATCATGAAACCGTCCGGCAGAATTCCAGTCCAGTCCTCCGAGAATCCGTTCATCGTCATATACCAATGCTTGTCTTCCCAATTGAGCAAAGAAATTATTTTCAAAGTTCAGGCGGGCCCATGCTTCATTCAATATGAAACGTCCGTTTTTGTCGACTTGAGGGTCTTGTCCCCAAGCTCCCACATGTTGAGCCGACATTTTTACCGATAAATCTTTTCGATCGTATCCTAAGGAAATACGTGCCCGGTTACTGATAAAGCCGGCGGCTTTATCCCCTTCGGAACGGGGAAATAAGGATCCGTTACGGTATTCTCCTCTGGAACGAATCTGAGTAGAAAGGCTGAATTGGTTTTCCGGTGATTGAGTTTGAGAGTAAGCGGAGAAGGAAAGAAACAGTAAAACCGGAAGAATAAGTGGGGTTAACTTTATTTTCATACGATTTATAAGTTAAAAGTTAAATTTGTACAAAGTATAGTGAATGCCGGAAGGAGAATGTAAACATACTTCCGATTTCTCCGAGGCGTATCCTACTATTCTACAAATATAACCATAAGACTTAACAGAGAATGTAATTTAGATTACACTTACCAAGCAGAAAGCAAAGGCAAATCTCTTTCCGGGAAGAGAAGATACTTTTATTTTTGTGTATAAAACCATTAAAATTGTTGAACCGGCAGGCTTGCCTTTTTGTACTCTTCCATAATTTGTTATTTTTGCATAAAACACTTAATTCTAAGTCGGAATGCTTAAATCGGTATCCATTTGTTTTTCCCTGTTGTTATTTGTTAGCCTTCAACGGACGTATGCAGCGGAACCCGAACAAATAAACTTTGTTCATATCGGACTGAATGAAGGACTTTCACAAAGTACGGTTTTTTCTATCGATCAGGATAAACACGGCAATATGTGGTTTGCTACGTACGATGGAGTGAATAAGTATGACGGATATGCTTTCACGGTTTACCAGCATGATGCGTCTGATCCGTATAGTCTGGCGAATGATATTGCTCGTATTGTTAAAGTCGATAGCAAAGGCCGGGTATGGATCGGTACACGGGATGGTCTTTCTTACTATGATGAGGAAAAGGATCGGTTCAAAAATTATTCTTATGAGAAGAAAGGCAAACGGTTGCATGTGAACGGAATTGTGGAGTTTTCCGATAATCAATTGTTGGTGAGTACTGTTGAAGGATTGCTGGTATTTGATATGGAAGAATCTCGTTTTAGAGAAGATGTGTTGAGTACATCCGTACATAAGCTGATGGCTTCTACCATTGCTCGACAGGGAGAGGATATTTATATCGGAACCGAGAATGGATTATATGTATATTCTGTTTTGAATAAGCAACTTAGTGTGGTTACGCAGGAATTGAAAGATACCGGTATTCAGGCGGTGCTTCGACAATCACCCGGGAAATTATGGGTAGGTACGGAGGGAGCAGGACTCTATTTCATCAATCCCATTACCAAAGAAGTACTGAATTATCGTCATATACCGGGCGATCCTGCGGGGATCAGTTCCAATTATATCCGTTCGCTGGCTTTGGATGGACAAAATCGCTTGTGGATCGGCACTTTTAATGATTTGAACATCTATCATGAAGGAACGGATTCCTTTGTTTCCTATACGGCTAATCCCGTTCGTACCGGCAGCCTTTCGCAAAATTCGGTCAGGAGTATTTTTATGGATTCTCAAGGAGGAATCTGGCTGGGAACTTATTTTGGTTCCCTTAATTACTACCATCCTCTTAAGAATCGATTCCGTCATATAAAACGGATCCCTTATCAAAATTCATTGAATGATAATGTTATCAGTTGTATTGTGGAAGATAAGGACAGGAATCTTTGGATCGGAACCAACGATGGCGGCCTGAATTTTTACGATGTCGAAAAGAAAAAGTACACTTATTTTGTTGGTCGCGACGGTCACCGGGGGAGTATCGGATCCAATAACATCAAAACCGTTTATATAGATGAAGCCCAAAGCAAAGTCTATATCGGTACGCATGCGGGAGGATTCAGTATTTTGAATAAAAGAACGGGGAATATAGAAGAAACTTTTAACTCCCGGAACAGTTTGCTGAACGAAGATAATATTTATGCTATTATCCCCGCCGGTGAGGGCAGTTTGTGGGTGGCTACCCTTTCGGCATTATATAAATTCGATATTCAAAATCGGTCCTTACAATTGATTGATAAAGATAAGAACGGATTGCCTTTAAAACATAAACGTATCACGTTGATTTATAAAGATACAAAAAAACGATTATGGATCGGAGGGGATGAAGGTTTTGCTGTTTATGACCAACCGGATAACGAATTGCAAGTGGCACATCTCATGGCAGATACCCTTCCCGTTCGCCGGGCTTTTATTAATTGTATTTATGAGGCCCGCAACGGCCGGTTTTGGATAGGT
>DAIQOU010000734.1:0-2195 GCA_036787725.1 Bacteroidales bacterium | reverse complement strand
GAGGATGATTAACCGGTTATTGCCGGTTATTATTCTTTTCCGGCCTTTCCCGTTTATCGGGAGATGAATAAAAGTTCTTAATAGTATTTATCCGGTTTTTCCCGATTTTCCTGCTTACCCTTCTAAGCTGCTTAGAAGCCCCGGGAAGCGGAATTAAACCTCTTATAGTTGTCAAATTTCAGACACCCGGAAGATTTTTTTCAAATATGCCCGAGATTTCGGGTTTATTATGTTTAATCGGACCGGTATATTCATTCGAAACAGATACTTTCCTTCGGGTTTCGGCTAACTTGGTCTTGATCTCTTTATCATTAGCTCTTGATCTCTTGGCGGGTTGGTCTTGATCTTTCGAATGAGAGATCAAGAGCCTGTTTGTGTCCGATAAAGCATTCATTTTAGGCATTAAAAGATGTTCTGTTAGAAAGGATATTCTGTTGCTTTTTTATACCGGGATTCCACAAACACCCCGGTCGGTATCTGTTCTCTGAAATAAATTTTATACATTTGAATCCTTAATTTCATATAAAATGTACAGCAAAAAAGAGGATAAGCTGCAGGAGGAATTTATTGCTTTATTGAAAGAAAGAATACCCAATCATCTTATTAATAGGCTTATGGATATATTGCCATTGGAAAAGGAAGCTGTTTACAGGCGTTTGCGGGGAAATGTTCCTTTTTCGTTTTTCGAGATAGCCACCTTATCTGCTTATTTGGGATTATCGCTTGATCCCATTGTCAATACCATTTCACCTTATCGCTCCCAATTATATCAACTCCATGTCCGCAATTACAGTGAATTTACACCGGTTGATCTTAACATGAGTCTTAACTATATAAATGCCATTAATATGGCAGCGGAAAGTCCCCGTTCTGAATTCGGAATTGCAGCTAATATGCTGCCGCTGCATATCAGTCTTTTGCATCTTCCGATTTATCGTATATATATACTCAAATGGAGATATCAGTTCGGTACGGCTCCACGAAACCTTTTGAGTTATTCCGGCATACAAGTCCCGGAAGAGGAAGAAGAAACGTATTCCGGATATTTGGAAGCTGTCAAGAGAATAAAATATACCTTTTTTATTTGGGACAGTTCTTTTCTTACATCTCTTATCAACGATGTTAACTATTTTTTTAGTATCCGGATTATCAATCGGGAAGAAATGGATATGCTCAGGCAGGAGATGTTTAATATGCTCGATACACTTGAATACTATGTTAATGAGGGACAATTTACAGAAACCGGAAATAAGGTGGAAACCTATGTTTCCAATCTGAATTTCGGAACTACTTACAGTTATCTTTGCAGTGATAATCTGTCTATCAGTATGAGCAGCGCTTACAGTTTAGGCGCCTTTACTTCTCTGGAAAGGGAAGCTTGCAAAGAGATGAAAAAATGGGTGGCCGGATTAAAAAAGAGTTCCAATCTTATTTCCGGTGCTGCTTTACAAGATAAAATTCGTTTCTTTGATAAACAACGGGATTTGTTGGAAAAGAACTTATTATAAGCCATCGGTAAGATTTAGCAGAAGTCGGTTTATTATTATTCATGTTTATAAACCATAAGCTTTAACTCTTCAAAACTCATGTGCCCGGAACTCTCCAATGCATCGATGGCTTGATTTATTGCCACGTAGATTGAAGTTTCTCCAAAGACAGTTATTTCAATTCCTTTTCCGGCATTGTATAAATTATAAACGGCATAAAAAATACGTTCTATTTCATGGGGAACTTTCCAATCAAGGTCTTGCAATGCTGCTATCGGTTCAAGAAACTCCTCATTCAATGCTGCGAGTTTCTTTTTTGTCATTTCTTCTCTACCGAACTGTTGCTTTTTAATGAATGCATCCACACTGTCAACCGTTCTTTTTAGCAACTTCTTGTCAATGGTATGACGCATACCTACTACTGTGTCGTTGTAGGTTAATCTTTCATCGGTTGCATATTCCTCCCAAACGGATAATCCCTTTTTTATCAATTCTATGGCAAGTTCGAATTGTTTGTTTTTGGGCAAGCTGTCAATAAATTTTCGTAATGTCATATACCTTATTCGCTTTAATCCTCATAGTTGTGTATAGTATCTTTCTTGGTTCTTACCGATTCCGGTTTCTTTTAAAGCCTGTTTCTCCCTTTATTCAAGATAATATAAACCGTTTCTCTTTTTTATTTATGAAATGAACAAAGCCGTCTAAACA
>DAIQOU010000733.1:0-2198 GCA_036787725.1 Bacteroidales bacterium | reverse complement strand
TAAGTTTGCTTTATATAGTTGCAATTCTTTTCAATCACAACGAACGAAGAATGCATCAAATACGAATAATATTCCACCGGTGCCAGATAAGCAGCAGATAAATAAATTGTATGCATGTTTAACGGACTTTTATAAAAAAACGATCCGGGTTGTATCCCCCAAAGAGACTTTTATCCGGATCCTTACTTAACCATACTCTTTGAACCTTTCCAATAAGATGGGAATGAGGAACAAACCCAAAATGACGTGAGTCAGCCGAAATATCCGGATTATCCGATAAAAACCAATAGCAATCTTCAGGGAATTTATAATACTCCGTATGCTTTCCGTCTAAATAGAGAATACCGTTTTTAATTTCAGCATTACTTTCCATTTTCAGAATAAGAGGTCCGTATTCATTCATTGAAGAGGGAGATAATTTAACAATCATTCCTTCTTTAGGAATAATAAGTTTGTAAGCAAGCCCTCTATGACCTTGTAATAGAAAGAGTCCGGAAACGGATAACTTATCCTCAATCAAATAACGCTCATAATGACTCAAATACAACAGATTGTCGGTCCCATCCCGGAATAATCGAACCGGTATTTTTAATTCTTTCATTGCATTGCGAACGGAAAGTCCATACAAAGAATCGTATTCATACAGTAAGGTCAAATCCGGATTATAGGATATTTTGTCTCCATTAATATAGCAATCCGCTCCGTTAATTTCAATGGTATCCCCGGGCAAACCTACGCAACGGCTGATGGAAACGGGACGTTTAGAAGTGGGACCGGGAAATTCTCCGGGAATATGATATACAGCAATATCGTTTCGTTCCGGATTTTTTTTCTTGAAATGAACCGGAGGTATCGAAAAATACAATGGAAAACGCTTATTCACTATCTTTATCGAATCGGGGAAAAAAGGAAAAGAAGGTATGGCATCCGGTAAACGAATCCCGTAGGCCGTTTTATCGGTTAAAAGAAAATCTCCTCGTTCAATGGCTGTGGCCATTCGATCGGAAGACATCCGGTAAGATTCAACGAAAAAAAAACGCAAAACCAATGAAAGAATAAATGCAATCAATAAAATTTTCCCCCATCGAATGGTGGTACGCGATTTTATATTTTGTCCTTTCATTGGTTTTACATGTGCACCGATTCATTTGATTAATCGTCTATTCCTTGTCTACCGTTTTGAAAAGACGTTTCCAACGAATTCCACCATCAAATAAACTGTAGTCTTTATCTAAAGAGAGCCATACGAGAATGGGAGTACCTACAATATGATCTTCCGGAACGAATCCCCAAGAGCGGGAATCAGCCGATTTATGCCGGTTATCTCCCATCATAAAATAATAATCGTATTTAAATGTATAGCTGTTGGCCGGTTGTCCGTTTATATATACATTATCCCGTTCTACCCGCAATTTATTTCCCTCGTAATTGACAATACAACGGGAATAGAGAGCCAAATTAAATTTATTAAGAACGATTGTTTCTCCTTTTTTAGGGATCCAAAGCGGCCCGTAATCATCTCGGGTCCATCCGGTTTCATAATCAAGCGGGAAGACAGTGCTTCCCCATAAATCCGGCTCCACGATGATTTTCTTGGCCCAACCCGATTTCAGCAATTTATTATAAGCTTCCCGGGTCAACGGAAAATGATAGACCGAGTTAAAATTTCCGGTTACGCTGTCGGGAGTAAAACCCAACATATTCAACAACTCGGGGTTATTGGCAAACCCGGCATCCTCCTTACTTATATTTAAAGATCGCATTTGTTTTTCAGATAAGATATTCTCCGTCTCAACAAAATAATTCAATTGCATATTTTCCGGTTCGGCCATCTTTTCCCCATCGATATAAATATCATTCTTTATAATTTGAAGCGTATCGCCGGGCATACCGATACAACGTTTTACATAGTTCTCTCTCCGATCAACCGGACGGTAAATGATATTGCCAAACCTACTTTTATTGGTATTCACCTCTTCATAACCGTATATTTTACAAAGCGTATAATAATCCGGATTTTCCATCTTTTGGGCCACTGTATCTCCTGTGGGGAAATTAAACACCACAATATCATTTCGTTCTACCTCCCGAAATCCTTTTAATCGCTTATAGTCCCATTGCGGCCAATCCAAATAAGATTTCGTGCCTATTACGGGCAAAGTGTGTTGAGCCAACGGAAAAGAAAGGGGGGTATTGGG
>DAIQOU010000732.1:0-2205 GCA_036787725.1 Bacteroidales bacterium | reverse complement strand
GGATATAAGCAACAGGTGTTTTCCACCAAGGAGAATGAATGATTATACTTAATTCGGAAACAGATTCGTTGTATGGATGCTTATTATTGGAAGCCATTACCTTAAACGTATATTTCCCTGCGGGAAGGTTGGTATAAGAAGCTCGTAGTATCCCGTCTGTATCCGAATTCCGGTGTTGTTTCCCCGGGGAAATTTCTTGCCAATCTTTATCGATGCCTTCCAACCGGTAACGATAATGTGTTTGGTGTGGATTCAAATAGTTGAGAGCCGAATATTCGAAAGTCAGGAAATTCTGGTGATGAGAAAGTTCTATTTGCCGGGTGTAAGGAGCTGTTTCGGATAAAATGATGCGTCCTTCGTAGCTTTTTCCGATTTCAACTTTTTCTCCCCGCAAAAGCAGATTTGTAAATACCGGCTTAAAAGGCAACGGATCGGAAGTCATACTATTCGGTGTCAATACATTAAATCCGTTAACACCTCCGAAATAAAGTGTTCCGTCTGTTGCTTCCAATGCTGAACCAGGTGCATATTCTCCTGTTAATGTTCCATCATAAGTGTTGAAATTCGTAAAATGAATATCTCCGGTGATGGAATCGACCTTGATTTGCGATATCCCATAGCCGGTAGTTGCCCATATGTCATGGTTTCGGTCTTCCAACAGAGCATGAATGAAATTATTGGATAAACCCTCTTCTGTATAAAAGATTTTTTCCTTTCTCGTTTTCGGTTCAAAAAGCTTTAATCCGTCGGGAGTACCTGTCCATATCCATCCGCGTATATCTCGGAGAGAGTCGGTATAATTTTCACCCAACTTTTGTTGGAGATCAATCGGTAACGAATTCGGAGAAACCGAAGTCAAGGCTTTATCTTTTTCAGTTTGCGAATGATACCGGTATATTTCCGTTTGGCTTTTAAGGTAGATATTTCCGTTTTTATCTTCGGTAAATCGTTGTACGATGATATCTTTTGTGGTAGTGTTAGGGAAATAGGAACGTCCTATATAGGTAAATTTGTAGCGAGAAGGGTGGTAATATAATAATCCGCGATTCACGGTTCCCAGCCATAAACCGCCTTGCTTATCATAAAAAAGAGTACTTATTTCAGTATCGATAATGTTTCCTTCTACCGTTTTCAGGACAGGAAGGTAGTTTTTTTCGCCGTTTTGGAGCTTAATTATCCAAAGCCCGCGGGAACTGCTTATGTAAGCTGTTTCGTCCGGAGTGATTAGTAAGGTATTAAGTGTATAATCCGTTTCCAGGATTTTTTTCCATATTTCGGTCTTGGGATCAAAAAAGAAAAAACCTCCTTTACTTCCGTTACGTAATTGATAAAAACCGTTTTTTCCTTTTATTACCAGGGACGTATTTTTGAATAAGCCTTGTTCATGGAGCGGGTAGGCAGGTTGCCGATACAGTTTTTTTCTTGTTTTTGTATTATAACAAACCACTTCTCCCGTATTGTAAAACAGATATAAACTATCCTTTTCTGCCGCCAGATCTTGTAAATTTCCCGGTTCGGTATTTATGTCAATAAGTTCCGAATTATTGTATTGAATCAATCCTCTGCTTGTGCGCAACCACATTCTTTCCCGTTCATCGACAAAAAGATCTTCCACCGGCTCTGTTATTCCCCGGCTCCGGAAACGTTCTGCTATATCGGTTATATATTGCTCTTTATACAGATTCAAACACAATAATTTATGATTATCTTTTACCCAAAGAAGAGAATCTCCGGTCCTGTAAATTCGGTAGAATCCGTCATACTTACTGAGCGGATAAATATGACGGGAATCCCGATGGACATATTTAAAGCGGGTGCCGTCATAGAAATTTATATTTCCGTTTGTAGTGAAAACCATTCGTCCGTCAGGGAGTTGTAGGATGTAACGTATCTGGTTATCGCTTAAACCCTTCGAAACATCAATCGGAGTAAATGCAAAATCATTGGCTTGAACAGGGAATATTCCGAAAAGGCATAGTATGATTGTAATTATCCGGTTCATCATTCAAAGATAAGAGTTTCGCAGAAGACTGTTAGTATGTTTATGGGAAAATCAGCTTTACAGGAGGCCGGTAGAGAGGAATATTCCGGTTGTAATAGATGGGAAAAGGTTATTTCCATTATCGGTTCGATGAATTGGATCGGCTTATAATTCGTTATTTATGGAAATTTTTTAAATATATTAAATTAAATCAAGAAACTTAA
>DAIQOU010000207.1:0-7860 GCA_036787725.1 Bacteroidales bacterium | reverse complement strand
CAAAGCTCCTGTTGGGTCCGCCCGTCTTTATTCCATAAACAGGTAAGTACCGTCCATTGCTCCGGAGTAAATCCGAGACCGGCTTTTTTTAGGTTGCGATTCAATTTACGGTTGACAGCCAAAGAAACTTTTCCATTCAAAATGGAAAAAATGATTTCCAGATCTAAATTGATATCTTCTATATTATTCATCCGGCAAAGTTGCATTGTATTCCAATGCCAAATCAATCCAATAATTTAATGTTTCGCCTTCCGGGTCGCAAGGATTCACTTCTACAAATCCTCTCATTTGTTTCTCGGGAAAAGAAGGAACGGAAGCACGTCCGGCTTCTGTTAATCCGGGAACAAGGCTCGGATCGATCCGGACCTCCAAACGATCGTCGGAAACCGCAATACAATACTTTCCGTTCACTCGGAAAACCAATTGTCCGAAGAAGTCGGTCTCATCATAACCGATCTTTTTTTCTTCCAATACCGATCTTATTCGTTGAATGAGTAATTCTTTATTTTCCATCATTGTTTTTTTTATTCGGTTACGGGATATTTGTCCCAAATACCCTCCGTGATGTCTTTTTGCATAATCGGCTGCCGAGAAACCGGTCCATTTCATAGTGCCGACCACCAACAGATCCCCGATTACGGACATCACCGTAGTTGAGGTAGTTGGCGTAAGGCCCAAAGCACAGACTTCTTCCGGGTTACCGGTAAACAAACAAACATCGGCTTCTTCTGCCAACGGGCTTTCGGGGCAACCGGTTATTACAATAAACTTAATTTCGGGATCCAATCTGCGGGTAAGTTCCACCAACTCCACAATTTCCCGTGTCTTTCCGGAATTGGAAATAAGCAACATTACATCATTCTTTCCCAATATACCGAGGTCCCCGTGTTGAGCTTCACTCGGATGAAGGAAACAAGCGCTTATCCCGGTAGAACTGAATTTGGTTGCAATATTGGAAGCTATTTGTCCGGCTTTACCCATACCGCCCGTCACCAACTTTCCTTTTTTATGATAAACTTGTTCCAATATCAACCGGATAGCCTTTTCATACGAATCATCCAACGGTATATTTAAAATGGCTTGCGCCTCTTTTACAAGAATCTCTTTCAATTCGGAAATCATGATGTCTTTTAATTGTTTATATTCGCTGTAAATACAAAATTAACGCTATTTTTTTAAGATGCCAAAACCCTCTTTTTAGCAAGAAATTCTTTTATTCCGCCAATATGTTCCCGCACTTTCTTATCGGAAAATTCAAATACTTTAGTAACCAATCCGTCGAGGAAATCCCGATCGTGGGAGACCAAAATAACGGTACCGTCATAATCCAATAATGCATTCTTCAATACTTCTTTTGTTTTCAGATCCAAATGGTTGGTAGGTTCGTCCAAGATCAACAAATTTACCGGCTCCAACAACAGTTTAATCATTGCCAAACGCGTCTTTTCTCCTCCCGACAACACCCTCACCTTTTTATCCGAATCATCTCTATTAAACATGAAAGCACCTAAAATGTTTCGGATCTGTGTACGAACTTCTCCTTCTGCTACTTCATCAATCGTCTCAAAAACCGTCAGGTTTTCATCCAACAACTCGGCTTGATTTTGAGCAAAATACCCTACGCGTACATTATGTCCCAATAAAATAGTGCCCTCATAAGGAGTTTCTCCCATAACGCACCTTACAAAAGTAGATTTACCTTCTCCGTTTTTCCCGGCTAAAGCAATCTTCTCCCCTCGTTCGATCATGAGGTTCGCATTTTCGAAAACGAGATAATCATCGTATTTTTTAGTTACCCCTTCTACCGTCAACGGATAAGTACCCGATCGGGTAGCCGGTTGAAAGCGAATGCGGACTTGCGATTTGTCTTCTTCATCAATCTCCACACGCTCCATCTTCTCCAACTGACGAACACGGCTCTGCACCAATACCGCTTTGGCAGCCTGAGCCCGAAAACGTTCGATAAATTCTTCAATCTCTTTGATCTGCTTTTGCTGCGCTTCCCAAGCATGAATCTGTTGTTGCCTGCGCTCCCGCCGCAATTCCAAATACCTGGTATAATTTACTTTATAATTATATATTTTCCCCAAGGTAAGCTCAATGGTACGATTAGTTACGGCATCGATAAAAGCACGGTCGTGGGAAATCAATACTACGGCATTGGCGCGCGTCTTAATAAACTCTTCCAGCCATCCGATCGATTCAATATCCAAATGGTTGGTGGGCTCATCCAGTAACATTACATCCGGCTTCCGCAATAACAACTTGGCCAATTCGATCCGCATACGCCATCCTCCGCTGAAATCGGAAGTCGGACGATTCAGATCGGACCGTTTGAATCCCAATCCCAAAAGAGCTTTCTCTACCTCTCCCTCGATATTCACTTCTTCTGTCATGGCCAATTGCTCATGAGCATGCGAAAAGTCATCAATCAATTTAGCATAATCGTCCGATTCGTAATCCGTACGTATTTCCAGCTGGCGATTCATCTCTTCAATTCCGGCCTGAAGATCAAATATATAAGAAAAAGCCAATGAAGCCTCTTCCCGAACAGTACGTTCATCGGTTACTTTCATTACCTGAGGTAAATATCCGACCGTAACACCGTCCGGTTTAGTGATTATTCCTCTATAATTAGTATTCACGCCGGCAAGGATCTTAAGCATGGTACTTTTTCCGGCACCATTCTTCCCAACCAGTGCAATTCTGTCCTTTTCATTGATTATAAAGCTGATATCGTTAAATAAAATCCTATCGCCCAGCTCTACTTTTAAACCTTCTACGATTAACATTATTCATTTTTATATTTAGGACTGCAAAGGTAAGCAAATATCTGCCTCAAAAAGCAGATGGTATACGATTTAATAGGAAGAGAATCGAAGGCAAAAATCAAGCGGTTTCACCATAAATATCTCTTATAAAGACATGGATACCTCACTATCCGCTCCTCCCCTTCTTTTGCTTACAGCTTTTATTCTTATTATATTTCAAATTCTTTCACTTTGTCCAAACTTTTTTTATGATGTATTCTGATTCAACATCTTTCCGCTCTTTGTATTCGGATTTTACTATTGTGTCATTTTCAAAGTGAATGATGAGAATTCCCAAATCTTGCTGAATGTAATCAATATTCCACCTCTCCATAAAGCCATTTGTAAATTTAACGGAATAGAAAATGCTATCTTCTTTAATTTCATACAATTTGCTATTTGTACGATTTGGCAAATCTTGTATAACGTCTTCTTTAGTTTTTCCTTCAAACCAATTTTCTTTGAACAGCCAAAGAGTCATATTGTATCGTTCATCCGCATACAGTCCTGCATCCCAATCCCCCCATATATTACTATCCAATGGCATTGACTTTGAGTCGCAAGCACTTATAATGAATAATGTGGCTAAAATCAGCATTAACAAACTAATTATTTTCTCCTTTGAAGATTTACCTGCAAACCTTTCTATATTTTTTCTGTTTTCTTTCAAAATCTTTATCTCGTTTTTTGCAGCTAACGCCTAATTTGATTATTGGTGCTCAAAATAAACCATTCTATTGTTCCGCTTCCAAAAATACTGAATATTTGGAATACAGGAAGTATAATCCTTTTAAACTGTATATTACATTGAACTTCACTTATGAAGAAGTTTACATGAAAATAGGGTGTGTCAAAAGGCCGAATATTTCCCGTATTTTTAATACACTCCCTCATTAATAAAGAAAAATCCGTTCCATCCAATATTGGATTTTGAATGTACTTTATCGGCGTAGTGGAGATTTCCGATTCAGGCAGCTTTCTAAATAGCCGCTTTCGAAATTTTATTTCCCGAACCGCTTGAAATTAACTTTTTCGTTTAAGAAAGTCTTCGTTCCACCACGGACAAACGCTCGTTCTCCCGCGGACAAACGCTCGTTTGTCCGTGGTGGAACGAGCGTTTCTATGTATGGGAACGAGTAAGCGAAGGCATCGGAAAGAATAATTATCGGCATCGGAAGGAATAATTTCTTGTAAAAGCAAGGTTAACTTACTTCGACAAAACGTAGTCTGCATAAAAGCAAGGTTTTGAGTGTTACCGGATAAGAAGAATCCGGCGATTCGTTTTCAAAAATCAAAAAGAAAGAGATTATTCTCATTAATTGATTAATTTTGCATTTCCAATTTAATATACCGATTAAATAAAATCAATATCAACAATTTGAAAGTTTGAGTCATGGAATACAATTTTAGCGAGATCGAGAAAAAATGGCAGGACTATTGGAAGGAAAATAATATTTATCGCATAACGGAAAACCCTTCCAAGCCCAAATACTATGTATTGGATATGTTTCCTTATCCTTCGGGAGCCGGACTTCATGTCGGTCATCCGCTGGGGTACATTGCTTCCGATATTTATTCCAGATACAAACGATTAAAAGGATTTAATGTATTGCATCCCATGGGATATGATGCTTATGGGTTGCCGGCCGAACAATATGCCATTCAAACGGGACAACATCCCGCCATTACTACCCGCAACAATATTATCCGTTACCGGGAACAATTGGACAAAATCGGCTTTTCTTTTGATTGGAGTCGTGAAATACAAACCTGCGATCCCGGCTATTATAAGTGGACACAATGGGCATTTGTAAAAATGTTCAATTCTTACTATTGCTATGACGAACAGCAAGCTCGTTCCATAGAAGAACTGATCGGGGTATTTGAAACTCAGGGTACGGAAGGGATGAATATTGCTTGCGGAGAAGAGATGAACTTTACCGCCGACGAATGGAATGTCAAATCCGAACGGGAACAACAAGAAATATTGTTGAATTACCGTATTGCCTATCTGGCCGATACCATGGTCAATTGGTGTCCCGGACTGGGTACGGTATTGGCAAATGATGAAGTAATCAACGGTTTGTCCGAAAGAGGAGGGTATCCGGTAGAGCAAAAAATGATGCGTCAATGGTGTTTGCGCGTTTCCGCCTACGCCCAACGGTTATTGGACGGATTGGATGAAATCGATTGGACCGAATCGCTGAAAGAAACGCAGCGAAACTGGATCGGAAGGTCGGAAGGCGCCGAAATGAAATTCAATGTAAAAGATTCGGATGTGGTGCTGGAGATATTTACAACCCGCGCCGACACCATATTCGGTGTAACATTCATGGTATTGGCACCGGAAAGCGATTATGTAAAACAGCTGACCACCCCGGAACGCAAAACCGAAGTAGAAGCTTATTTGGAAGCTACTAAAAAACGTACCGAACGCGATCGCATCTCGGATAAAAAAGTATCCGGAGTATTCACCGGTTCTTATGCCGTTAATCCGCTGTCGGGAGAAGAAATTCCCGTATGGGTTTCGGATTATGTATTGGCAGGATACGGTACCGGAGCCATTATGGCGGTGCCGGGACATGACAGTCGTGACTATGCTTTTGCCAAACACTTCCATCTTCCCATTATTCCGTTGATCGAAGGATGCGATATTTCAGAAGAAAGTTTTGATGCCAAGGAAGGAATTATGATGAATTCCGGTTTCCTGAACGGGTTGTCCGTAAAAGAAGCGATTGTTAAGGCCAAAGAATATATAGAAGAAAATAATCTCGGAAAAATAAAAGTAAATTACCGGTTACGCGATGCTATTTTCAGTCGTCAACGTTATTGGGGCGAACCGTTTCCGGTTTACTATAAACATGGGCTTCCCTATGTAATTGAGGAGAAATATTTACCGGTGCAATTACCGGAAGTAAGCCGCTTCCTACCTACCGAAACAGGAGAACCTCCTTTGGGAAATGCTTCGGTATGGGCTTGGGATACAGCAAATAACAAGGTGGTTGCCAACTCGGAAATCAATAATGAAACCGTATTTTCGTTGGAGTTGAATACCATGCCGGGTTTTGCCGGATCGTCGGCCTATTACTTAAGGTATATGGATCCGCATAATGATCAAGCATTGGTAGCTCCCGAGATCGATGCCTATTGGAGGAATGTAGATTTGTACATCGGAGGAACCGAACATGCAACCGGGCATTTGATATACAGCCGGTTTTGGAATAAATTTTTATATGATATCGGCGTTTCATGCGAAAACGAACCCTTCCAAAAATTGATCAATCAAGGAATGATTCAGGGAAGAAGTAATTTTGTGTACCGTATCAACGGTACCAATACCTTTGTTTCGTTCAACTTGAAAGATCAATACGAAACAACAGCCTTGCATGTAGATGTCAACATTGTAGAAAATGATGTATTGGATACGGAAGCTTTCCGAAACTGGAATCCGGAATACAAAACGGCCGAATTTATATTGGAGGGGGATAAATACATTTGCGGATGGGGAATAGAAAAAATGTCCAAGTCCATGTATAATGTGGTGAATCCCGACGATATTGTCAAAAAATACGGTGCCGATACCTTGCGGTTGTATGAGATGTTCCTCGGACCGTTGGAACAATCCAAACCATGGGATACAAACGGTATTGACGGTGTACATCGTTTTTTGAGAAAACTGTGGAACTTATTCTACAAAAATGATGAACTGACAATAAGCGAAGAGCAACCGACTCCGGAAGAATTAAAATCCATTCATAAACTGATCAAAAAGGTAAGTTATGACATCGAACATTTTTCTTTTAATACTTCCGTAGCGGCGTTTATGATCTGTGTGAACGAACTGACCGGTTTAAAATGCAATAAAAAGGCAGTATTAACAGATTTGATTGTTGTATTGGCATCTTTTGCACCTCATATTGCAGAAGAATTATGGCATGCATCGGGAAACACTACCACTGTATGCGATGCCGAATTTCCTGAATTTAATGAAGAATACCTGAAAGAAGATAATGTAAAATACACTGTTTCTTTCAACGGAAAAGCGCGTTTTACCTTGGACTTCCCGGCCGATACCCCTCCGAAAGAGGTAGAGGCTGCCGTGATGGCTCATGAGCATTCTCAACGGTGGATCGACGGCAGAATGCCTAAAAAAATCATTGTAGTTCCCGGAAAAATCGTAAACGTAGTACTTTGAAAAAAGCGCGAAAGCGCGAAAGGTTGAATATTTGAAAGTAACGAATTTCCTTTTAACCCTTCGCGCTTTCTGCCTTCTTGCCTTTACGCTTTATTATTATCCGAAATGAATAAATATTTTTTGATTCCTTTTTGTATAAGTTGGCTTCTATTGGGCATAAGCTGTAAAGCCGATGTGACAGATGAGGAAGCTTCTTTAAGGCTGGAAGCAAAAGCCGATACAGCCCTCGTATTCTGTAAAAATAAGGAGTTCGACACCTCTTTTTGCATATTGGTGGATATGAAGATCCATTCGGGGAAAAATCGCTTTTTTATATGGGATTTCAAAAAGGACACCATCATGCATGCAGGCCTGTGTTGTCATGGAGCAGGAGGGGAAAGCAGCGGCTCCCAACCCGTATTCAGCAATACTCCCGGAAGTAATTGTACTTCGTTGGGAAAATACAAGATAGGCATACGTTCGTACAGTAATTATGGGATCCGGGTCCATTATAAACTGCACGGACTGGAAAAAACCAACAACAATGCCTATAAACGTATTGTCGTATTACACTCGCACAACCCGGTGCCTGATTACGAGATTTATCCTTTTCATCTTCCTATGGGTTACAGCCTGGGTTGTCCGGTCATTTCCAATGAACTGATGACAACACTGGACGGATTACTCAAAAAAGCCGGCAAGCCGGTACTTCTCTGGATTTATTATTGATGGGTATAATACAGAAAACCCGATAAAATCTTAAATATTCTTAATTTCGAAAATAATATGTTCAAAAAGCATGTTGTATAACATATTTATTGTATATTTGCACGGTGTTTTTCATGGTATTAGATTTAAAGGTTAATAAAGATTGTT
>DAIQOU010000004.1:0-26557 GCA_036787725.1 Bacteroidales bacterium | reverse complement strand
GGCTTAAATTTAAGCCCTGAAGGTTTTATTTCTTTTTCTGATGGCTTTTCTATGAGTTTCGACGCTAAATTTTATTTTCAAGATGTATACATTTATGGATATATATTTAGAATAATTAACGAACAAGGCAATAGCATAGACTTGATAATGGGAGATGTGAATGTTGTTTTTTCCATGCCTTTGGGAGGTATTGTATCCAACAATACATTAACAGAGGTCAATCTTATTCCCGAAGAATGGATACCTGTTCGTATAAACATAGATATTAAAAATGAAGAATTGGAAATAAATATCGGGAAATATGTGAAAAAATGGAATACCCCCGAAGTCCGAAAGTTTAGGAAGGTAAAGATCATATTCGGGAAAATCGATTATCCGAAAAAGCAAGTAATAGATGTGCCGAATATGACCCTTAAAAATTTGGAAATAAAAAACTTATCGGGACATACTCAATATTTGTGGAAACTTTCCCGGCATACTTCCGGTGGAGTGTATGATGAGGTGAAGAACCACTTTGCCAAGTGTGAAAATCCCGATTGGGTATTGGATTATCACGGAATGTGGAAAAAAGAAATAACATTTACCACAGCAATAAATCCTAATTTAACGTATGATTTCGATAAAAATGTTATTGCGATTGCAGATCAACATTCCTTTTATACTTTTACTGTAAAAGATAATATATTTAAAAAGCATACCGTCAATAAAAAGATTGCTTATAAGATGTCATCCAATCAGATGATATACAATGATTTGGATTCTAATTTTTATGTGTATAATTTAATAAAAGAAGATGAAGCCGCAGAGTTTGTTCCTTTTGATACGGTAAAAGGAGAATGGGGTAGTGTCACTGTACATGAGCATAACACTGATTATAGACATCATAACCGCTATTTTTCTCCTGAATATAATCATTTGTATATATTTGGAGGGTACGGTCATCTGAAGTATAAAAAAGGAGTATTGGTCTTGGATGTTAATAATAAAACCTGGTTTAAAACAGTTCTGAAAGGCGATAGTTTGACTCCCCGATACTTAAGCGGAATGGGGAAGATAGATGAGGACCATTTATTGCTTTTTGGAGGATATGGAAGTGAAACCGGAGATCAGGCGCTTCAGTCTCAATTTTATTATGATGCTTATATTATCAACCTGAAAACAATGGAAGCAAAAAGGATCTGGACATTGGAGAACCCGGTGGAAGATTTTGTCGTTTCAAACTCGTTGGTCGTCGATACTGCCAATAAATGTTTTTATGCTTTATGCTATCCTTCCATGAAATTTAATTCTACTATTTCATTATATAAATTTTCGTTGGAGAAACCCGAATATGAGGTGATGGCCGACCGGATCCCCATTAAATTCAAAGATGTTTTTTCGTATGTGGATTTATTTTTTGATGCAGCAGATGAAAAGTTAATTACTGCTGTTTTTTCTCCTGCAACTGATACAACTTCTACCGTATCGATATATTCGTTGCCATTCCCTCCTTTGAAGAACTCGGATTTATATCAGACCGAAAAAAAGAAAGCAAATATATCTTTGTTGATTTTGCCGGTATTTTTTGTTATTCTTTTCTCTGCTCTTTTGTTTTTTCTCCGGAGAAAAAAGAGTAAAGATAAGATAGAACCACTGCATATACCGGACGAACAGTCGGAACATTCCGTACCGTTTGTCGGAATTAATACTGTAAGGACATTGCCCAAAAAGTCAATAACCTTGTTCGGAGGTTTTCAGGTAGTGGATAAAGACGGAAATGATATAACAGCCGATTTCAAGCCTTTGTTGAAAAGCTTGTTTTTGCTTATATTTTTACATACGATTAAGAATGGTAAGGGAATCTCTTTTTCAAGACTAAAGGATATTTTATGGTTTGATAAAAGCGAAGAAAGCGCGAATAACAATCGTGGTGTTGCATTAAGTAAAATACGGCAAATAGTGGATAATGTGGGAGTAATCAAGTTTAATAAAAAAGGAACATACTGGAGCGTCGAATTTGAAGATGATATTTATTGCGACTATTATGAGGCGCTTGTCTTGATGAAAAAAATAAAAGAAAATGAAGGAACAACGATAAACGACATTAAAAGACTTTTATCGATTGTTATGGCAGGAGAATTATTGCCCAATTTGCAAATAGAATGGGCCGATGCTTTCAAATCTGATTTTTCGAATGAATTGATAGACCTGATTTTAGTGTTGATTCGACAAAAAAATGCAACATTTTCCGATTCTCTTTTTATCGAAATGGCTAATGCCATATTTATCCACGATCCCTTGAATGAGGATGCGTTGGCTCTAAAATGTTCTGTATTGGTAAAAATGGGAAAGAATGGATTGGCAAGAAATACTTACAACACGTTTGTCAAAGAGTATGCGAATTTGTTTGGGACCGAGTATAAATACTCTTTCGATCAGATAGTATGCTGAATCTTGACAATTAGTATCCTGTAGTTTTCTGTCGGATTTAATAATTTTCCGGCGCTTACTGCGGGATAAATACATATCGGTATCTATATTCCATATTTTTGCATGAAATTCGTTTATCGGGCGATTATTTCGCGGCTCCGGGTTTTTCGGGTTATGCGGACGGGTATTTTCATTTTGCTGCAAAATGCGTTTCCGTTTTGCTGCAACTTGCAACTTCGTTTTGCTGCAAAATACACCCGGTGTTTTGCCGCAAAATGAATTTGTGTTTTGCTGCAATTTAAATTTGCATTTTGCAGCAAAACGAAGTTGCCGCTTACGGCGAGTCCGGGAAGTGTCTTCGAAATGCCGTTGAACAAGTTGTTCCGGCATAGTTTTATTTTTTTGCTAACTATCTTTTTTGGAACGCCGCGTTATGACGGTTTACCCTTATTCTTTGAATACATTCCGAATAGAGAGTTTCGTCTCGGGGTTCTTTTTCCTTTGGGTATTTTAAGAGAGAATGTCTCAAAAGGCCGAGTCTTTCCCGCCTTTTCTAATGCTTAATACGGGATAATCAAACAATCATCTTTTATTAAAAGAATCGCGGTATCGATAATAATCGGATTCTTCGAAATCGCCTTTCTTTATCGGCAGATACCGGCGATCGACGAGAAAAAGGATGTTGAAGATTAACCCTGTATCCGGTTTTTGTATGAATTACTTTTGGAATCGAATCGAGAAACCGTAAAGCATTCGGACAAAGAGTGGTTTTTCCGAAAAAAATTAAGATTTTTTTTGAAATTAACGATTAATTAAAGCAAACGGTAAATGTTTGAATTGAAATTTGTCTCCTGATAAAAGCACTTTTAACCCTTTTAATAATTATTTTATCATGAGAAAAAATGGTGTTGACTTCACCTTGGCGAGAGCGAGGTTGCCTTGTTAAAACTTTCCTTCCGGCAGTTTGGATGACAGACTGTAAGATCTTATTTATTATTTGTTACCTTATTAAATTGAAATTTATGAATATTCATTTATCTGAAGAGTTAAAAAAGAAAAGAATCTCATTCTTAGAAAACAGCAGCATTTTATTTCGATTTTTTATAATGTTATTCCTTTGCATCGGATATTTTCAATCGGTTGATGCACAAAATAATACACGAAAAATCACCGGGAAAGTTATTGATGAAAGCGGCGAGGCGATTATAGGTGCCGGCATAGTCGCAACTTCGGGAAGTTCAACGGGTACGATAACGGACGTGGATGGGAATTTTTCGATAAACGTCTTACCTAATACAACATTAACTGTTTCCTATATTGGCTATTTGAGTCAAGAAGTTAACATTGGAAAAAAAGATTATTATGAGATAATATTAAAAGAAAATGTACAACAACTGGATGAAGTAGTAGTAGTCGGTTACGGAGTGCAGAAGAAAGCTACGATCACAGGGGCTGTCTCTGCAGTGGGTAATAAAGAGATTGTCTCTACCAAAAACACCAACATTCAAAACATGCTGACGGGTAAACTGCCGGGTGTGCGGAATATACAAAAAACATCCGAGCCGGGACAATTTACCAATCAGTTTGATATCCGGGGATTAGGATCGCCTCTATTGGTGGTCGATGGTGTGCCTCGCAGTGAACTGGCACGTATGGACCCCAATGATGTGGAAAGTATATCTGTATTGAAAGATGCATCAGCTGCTATTTATGGCGTGCGTGCAGCTAATGGTGTTATACTGGTTACAACCAAAAAAGGAGAAAAAGGCAAAGCGAAAATCGAATATTCGGGCTATTACGGTATTCAGACGCCGGCAGAAGTGTTGCGTCCCTTGGGTGCAAGAGACCGTGCGATCCTGATGAATGAAGTAACCATGCGTAACAAAGACAATCCTACGTTAACCTACGATAAAGATTATTTTGAAAAGCTGGAAAAAGGCGAAATGCCGGATACCGACTGGTACGATGCGGTCTTAAGGAAGACAGCTCCTCAGCAACAGCACAATGTATCTATAAGTGGAGGAGCCGATAAAGTAGATTACTATGTTAATTTCGGTTATACCGATCAAGGCAGTTTCTTTACCACCAATTCGGCCAATTATAATCGTTATAATTTGAGAAGTAATCTGAATGCGCAGATTACCAAAAACCTGAAAGCCGGTATCAAACTGAATATGATCATGGATGAAACCAACCGCCAGCATAAGCCGACATGGGAATTATTCGGAATGCTTTGGCGTTCGCGTCCGACCGATCCGATATATGCCAATAATACAGCTCCCTATTATTATCGACCCGATGTGGAATATAATGTATTGGCTGCTATTGATCCCGACTTAACCGGATTTGTACAAAATAAAAAGAATATGTTTCAGTCAAATATGTATCTGGAATACGATGTTCCATACCTGGAAGGTTTGACAGCCAAAGTTATGTACAGTTATGATAAGAACTACAACGATAATTCCGATTTCAGGAAAGAGTATTACGAATACCGTCATAATGCAGTAACCGATCAATATGAAATAGCTACTACCCGAAACAGTAAAACCGAGTTAAGGCGTGTATTCAGTACCGGCTATTCTTACTTATGGAATGCACAGTTGAATTATGACAACACATTTGCCGAAAAACATCATGTAGGCGCTATGATGTTGTATGAAGAAAGCTACAATCAGGGATATGATTTCAGTGCAAAACGACAATTCGAAATTCCGTTGCCTTACCTTTTTGCCGGTAATTCCGAAAATCAGGAAGGAACCGGAAGCGGTTTGAGTGAAGGTAGCATGAAGGGATTGGTGGGCCGGTTTGCCTACGATTATGCAGGTAAATATATAGGTGAATTTTCTTTCCGCTACGACGGTTCTTCTAAGTTCCCCAAAGGTGCGCAATGGGGATTTTTTCCGAGCGTATTGTTGGCATACCGTATATCGGAAGAATCATTTATAAAGAATACCCTTCCTTTTGTACAAAATCTGAAAATAAGAGGCAGTTGGGGTAAAGTAGGAGATGATGCCGCTTCTAATTTCCAGTTTATAGAAGGTTACGACTATCCTCAAGCGTATCATAACAGGCAGAATTTCCCGAGAGGTACCGTGTTTGGGAATACCTTTGTGAATGCGCTCGGATTCCGTGCTGCTCCCAATATGGACCTCACTTGGTTTACTGCCGATATGAAGAATATCGGAATAGATGCAGATATGTGGGGCGGATTGTTTGGTTTTTCAGTCGACCTATTTCAGCGCGATCGAGACGGTTTACTTGGCACTCCGGCCACGGTAGTGCCCGGTATATTCGGTTCCGATATTGCCCAGGCCAATCTCAATTCCGATCGCACCAAAGGATTCGAGGTTGCATTACGTCACAGCAACAGAATAAACGATTTCAGGTATAATGTGGGAGGAAGCATCCAAATGACGCGAAGCATGTGGACCAAAAGACTGATGCCCGATCGTCAAAATTCCTATGATTACTGGCGTAATAATTTTATAAACCGGTATAAAGACATCTGGTTTGGTAAGGGTGCCAACGGACAGTACGGGTCTTATGAAGAGGTAGCCAATTCGATTTATGCCAACGCCAACTCGCTTCCGGGTGACCCGATTTACGAAGACTGGAACGGTGACGGTTTTATTGACGACCGGGATAACTACCCGATTGCCACTACAACAAATCAAGATAATAATGGAGGGCTTCCGGGAGTAAACCTTAACGATGCCCGTAACTATCCGTTGATGAATTATAGCTTTACCATAGAAGGACAATGGAAAGGTCTTGACCTTAATCTTCTGTTTCAGGGAGCGGCCATGTCTTATATAGCTCACGGAAATCATTTACTTAACCCGCTTCAATGGGATGGAAATGCATTAAAGTATCTTTTCGACAGATGGCATCCTGTTGATCCGAATAAAGATCCGTTTGACCCGAGCAACGAATGGGTATCGGGATATTATCCTTATGGAAGAACGCGGGCAGAAGAAACATCGCGGTTTACCATTCAAAACGGGTCATACTTACGTTTGAAAAGTGCTGAAATAGGCTATACGATTCCCGCAAGTATTGTATCCAAATTGGGAATAAAAAATCTCAGAGTTTATGTAAACGCATATAATATGTTTACTATAACAGGAGTAAAAGCGATAGATCCTGAAAGACCTTCGGAAACATATAGCTCTATTTATCCGCTAAACCGCACTTATAACTTTGGCGGCTCAATAACTTTTTAATAAAGAAGGTCGAATCATTAACTATATAAAGATATAAGATATGAAAAAAATATATTTGTCAGCAATCGGATTCCTGTTTTTGTTAAGTTGCTTAACCTCCTGTGTAGATTTGGATATTGCTCCAACCACAGTACTTACGGCCAAAGATATATACAATGAAAAAGGAATTAAGGCTTACATGGCCGGTTTATATAATCGTTTGCCCATGGAAGATTTCAAATACGATGTAAACAGTGACGGTCAGGCCGAAGGTGGCGGCGGCGGATATTTTGTAGGGAATGGAATTAGTGTATGGAATTTCTGGAGTTCTACCGGCGAAATGGTGAACCGTAACAACACCGGTCTTCCACGTCACCGCACAGGTTATTGGAAGGGTGCATTTAAAATCATCCGTCAAGCTAATATATTAATCGTTACGTTGCCCGATTATCCGGAGTTGGCCGGTCAGTCCAACGCATGGATTGCCGAAGCAAAGTATATCAGAGCTTATACATATTTCCAGCTTGCTAAGCGTTATGGAGGTCTGCCTAAGGTTTTTGAACCTCAGACATTGGATCTCAACGACGAATCAACTTTGTCGGTAACCCGCGAAAGCCATGCAGATACTTATGATTTTATACTTAAGGACCTGGATGAGGCTATTGCCGACTTGCCTGAAACAAGCGAAGCGGGTCGCGCCAACAAATATGTGGCTGCCGCGTTAAAGAGCCGCGTTGCTCTTCATGCCGGTACCACAGCCCGCTACGGTTCCGAAAAATTTACCGATCAGGAAGGATATAAACTGGAATTTGGTGAAAATGGCGAAGTCCGGGAAGTAGGAGAAAAAATATTGCTTCAGGGAATACCTAAGGAAAAGGCCAACAATTACTTTAAACAAGCTTGGGAAGCAGCCAAATTATTGGAGGACAAATATGAACTTCATCGCGCAAATGCCGACAAGGAGCAAAATTATGCCGAGGTATGGGAAAAATCAGACAACAACAAAGAATCTATCTGGTTGCGTAAATTCGATTATACCATGGTGGTGCATTCGTATAATTCGATGATGCCCCCTCCTCGCATGTGTAGCGAAGGTGGGGACCGTTTCAATCCTACCCTCGACTGGGTGGAACTGTTCGATGGGTTACCTCTCGACGAAGAAGGACATTTCAGCGCTTTTGATAAAGATGGCAATTACATTATATATGCTGACTGTCAGCAATTATGGAAAGGTGCAGAACCACGGCTCAGAGCTAATTTGCTGATCCCCGGCAATTTATATAAGGGAGGAATGAAGCTTGATTTACGGTCCGGTATTCTTGGGGAACAATATGATCCCGCTTCGGCTAAGATTAAAAAGTTCACGGTTGATGACGGGCAAGCAGAAAGTAATTTAAATTCGGGGAGCATGTGGAATAAAGATGTGTATGACAAAAATCCTTTCAAAAAAGCGAGTGAAGGAGGATTGGGACTTATTGAATGGGAAAGAGCTCCATCGACCGATCAAAAAGAACCTTATGTACGGGCAGATGGTGTGAAGCTTTTCAAAAACGGATTGGACGGACCCAAGATTAACGGAAATTCGGGTACCAATACAATTACCGGCTTTTTCGGACGCAAATACTTGGATATCAATATTCCAAGAGAAAATACAGTGCATCATACTTCTACTCAGCCTTGGATTGAGATAAGGTATGCCGAAGTATTGCTTAACCGTGCCGAAGCGGCTGTAGAATTGGCTCAAAACGGAGAACAATCTTATAACGGAACGGATATGATACAAGATGCTTTTGAGTGTATCAATGATATACGTGACCGTGCCGGCGCCAATCTGTTAACAAGTCCGTCCGAACTTTCTACGGCACCGGCTTATACCAAATGGAGCGATCCAGGTCCAAAAGGGCAGGGGGGATTTATTGAAGCTCCCACTCGAGGATTACAAATCGTCCGCGTAGAGAGATATAAGGAAATGGCTTTCGAGAGCAAACTTTATTGGGATTTACTTCGCTGGTTTACTTTTGATACACAAATCAAGAATTACAGGAGAAGAGGTTTATACTCCTTTATGTTTGCTAAAGGAGCAACAGTGGATGAAAACGGCATTCCGGATGGAAAATATATCTATGATGCCAAATCCACGGAAGAAGGAAGCGGCAGGGTCAATTTCAATCTTAATCATTATTATGAAACCATTCCTACCGACGAGTTGAAAAACAATCCGTTACTGCAAAAGAACAGACATCAGTAAATTTAAAATACATTCGATATGAAAATAGTTAGTAAATATATAGTTTTTGTTTTATGTTGTATTTTGGCAGTATCCTGCGAAATAGACAATTATGATGGCCCCGATGCTGTCATTCAGGGAGTTTTTTATGATCACAACGGGGACTCGTTACAGGTAAATCATGGATCGGAGTATCTCCGCATGCGAGAGATTAGCTGGGCCAAAGATGAAAATACTTTTATCGGCAATCAGAGGTTAAGATTACAACAAGATGGTACTTACCGTCATCTTAAATGGTTCTCGGGCGAATATCGTATGTTGCCTCATGCCGGAAACTTTTTTCCTTATGATGATGAAAAATTGGAAGCTGACGATGCCGGAGAAACGGTGAAAATATCGGGTACTACTACCAAAGACTTTATAGTAACTCCGTTTTTGACTATTGAATGGGTGAAAAAACCAACAGTTACGGCAGACAACTACCTGGAATGTTCCGTTCGGTTTAAGCGGAATCAAAAAGCCGGATACGAAATGCCCGATTTAAATGAAGGTTGGTTACGCATCTCACGGTCGGTGAATGTCGGCGGAGCTTTCGACGGACAGTTGTTTCCTTCCAAAATAACATTAACTAACGATATGGAAGGAAAGGAAATAACTTTCCGTACGGCTATACCATTGAAATATACGGGTATTGATTATTGGGTGCGTGTTTCAATGAACTGTAAAGCCGTTAGCGGCAAACCCGAAACAAATTATCCGGGTGTACAGGAGGCTAATTGGACTACTATTGAAAAGATACATGTTCCGTAAGGGTGAGTCTGTAGGGCATATTGGTTTTTAGGTAAGGATACAGTGTGTTTCTCTATGAAGCACACTGTGTTGTTATCTTTACAAGATTCACCCATGACCGAAATGGTTTGCATAGAGCAAAATTTTATTAAATCACATTTAACAGTATAAAAATGATATATAAAAGAATAATACCGCTAATTGTATTTATTGTCCTTTTCTCAACTATATACGCCCAAGGGAATCCTGAAGAGGAGTATAAAAAAATACAAACACAATTGGCATCCGGCTGGAACACATGGGATACAAGAAGTGTATTGACCCATGTGCTGCTTCCCTATGGTGCGGCCATCGACTTGAATCTCATCGATAGCGACGAAGAGAGAATAAATGCATTCAGAATAGGAGGGAAACCGGTAATGCATCCCGGTCCGCATGCTTACGATGGCAGTTATACCGATGTGTCGTTGGAGTGGAACGGGCATAAACTTCGTGTACAAAATGCTTCAGATGGTACGGACAATGTTATATTGATAACCCCATTGGAAGGAAACAGAGCGGGAGGACAGTTGGTTGTTGCGCCTAAATCCCTTTGGCAAAGGGCTAACAAAATTGAGGTAGAAAACAATAAATTCGGTATCTCTCCTTTCGGTTTTAATATACATATACCGGTTATTGTGCAGGGAGATTTTATCGGAACCAATAAAAATGAAATAAAAATGTCTGCAAACCAAGCAGTCGCTATTTGTTGCGGTCGGAATATGACTGTCGGGGAAGCTCAACAATATATTGAAGAAAAAGCTCATGCGTTTGTTGCGAAAAATAAAGAAAAATACAAGGATAAATACGAATTATATAATGCAATGCAAAGTGTTCTGGCGTGGGATAATATATACGATCCTACCATAAAGAAAGTAATTACTCCCGTCAGTCGGAACTGGAATGTTAATTGGAGCCACCATCCCGAATTCGGAGGTTTTGTTTTGTTTTGCTGGGATACTTATTTTGCAGGAATGATGTTTGCCGCCGATAACAGAGAATTGGCTTATGCAAATGTGGTTGAAATTACCAATTCGATAACGGAAGCCGGTTTTGTGCCGAATTTTTATACGGGAAACGATCTCAGATCAAGAGACCGGTCTCAACCTCCCGTCGGTTCTTTGGCTGTATGGAGTATTTATGAAAAATACAAAGAAAAATGGCTTCTTGAACTGGTGTATGATAAATTGTTGACATGGAACCGATGGTGGGATAAAAACAGGAATATTGACGGATTGTTGTGCTGGGGAAGCAGCCCGTATGAAAAGGTAACTTATCATGCAAGGGAAAGTGGCGGCATAAATGAGTTGTATTGTGCTGCCTTGGAATCCGGGTTGGATAATTCTCATATGTACGACAATATAAAGTACGATAAAGAACGTCATATGATGCTGCTCAACGATGTGGGATTGTCCTCTCTGTATATAATGGATTGTGACTATTTGGCAACTATGGCAAAGGAACTGGGAAAGAAGAAGGATGTAAAAGAATTGCGTGAAAGAGGGAAAAAATATCGGGAAAAATTGCAAACCTTATGGGATGATGAAACCGGATTGTATTACAACCGGCACACCGATACCGGAGTGCTTGATTCAAGAACGTCTCCTACTAATTTCTATCCTTTATTAGCCAAAGTTCCTTCTCAAGCACAGGCTGCGAGAATGATTAACGACCATTTGCTTAATCCGGATGAATTTTGGGGTGAATGGGTAATC
Source organism: Bacteroidales bacterium (assembly GCA_036787725.1). Lineage (GTDB taxonomy): Bacteria > Bacteroidota > Bacteroidia > Bacteroidales > Azobacteroidaceae > DAIQOU01. The sequence goes on along the minus strand of DAIQOU010000004.1, from coordinate 15,173 downwards.
CCTGCCACTCCGAGAAATGATCCTGCTTTCGATGATAATATTTATTGGCGGGGAAGGGTTTGGGCTCCATTGAATTTCCTTGTGTATTTGGGATTAAGAAATTATGATTTTAAAGAGGTTCGGAAATCGTTGGCAGAAAAATCCGAGAAACTTCTTATGAAGAGTTGGCTGACGAATGGGTATGTATTTGAAAATTACAATTCAACCACCGGACAAGGTGATGATACTCCTCGAAGTGACAAGTTTTATCACTGGGGGGCATTATTGGGTTTTATAGGACTTCTCGAAAGCGGTTATTATTAAACAAAAAATCAAGATAAAGTATGAAACTGCTTGTTTTTTCTCTATTTCTGTTATACTGTATCGATGTGGCAGTTGCAGCATCCCCTCCCTCTGTTAAAATAGCTGCTTATAAAGGAAATAAAGCGGCAGCAGTTTGCTATACATTCGACGACGGATTGCGTAATCAATATTTGTTGGCTGCTCCAATCATGGAAAAAACAGGGATAAACGGAACATTTTTTATTGTTGCGGGTAAAATAGCTGCAACCAAGACCGATACTATAAAACATGGGAAATGGGAAGTTATGTGTTGGGACGAAGTAAAGGACTTGTCGAATAGAGGATTTGAAATAGGAAGTCATGGCATTACCCATAGAAACTTAGTGGAAAATATAAAAGATATAAATGAAATTCGCAGGGAAATAGAAGAGAGTGCCCATATGATTCGGGAAAAAATCGATGTCCGTCCCATATCAATCTGTTATCCTTATAATGCATTTAATGAAGAAATACAAAGGATAGCCGATAAAACTTATGCTGTAGATCGTACTTTTCAACGGGGCATAGGCAAGCATGATGTAAATGCGGATGCATTAAACGATTGGATAAATTTCTTAATCAACAACCGAGATCGGGGAGTCGGCATGATACATGGTTTGGGAGATGGCTTTGATCCTTTGTTGCCGGAAGTGCTCGCAGAACATCTGCAATATGTGAAAAGCCGGGAAAAGGATATATGGATCGATACTTTTGGTAATATAGGACGATATATAAAAGAGCGGGATGCTGCTGAAATAAAGGTCATAGAGCAAACCGAGAAAAGTATCACCTTTTGCATACATACCGGTTTGGAACCGGAATTGTTCAATGAACCGTTAACAGTAATAATTAATGATGCGATAATGGTTGATTGTATACCCGATGGTAATCCTGTTACCTTAAGATTAAAATAGCCGGCTCATTATTTTTTATCAACTATATCTTTTTTTCCATGAGTAACGATTTATTAATGTTTTTGGTAAGCGTTGAATCCGATATTTGCCCTTAGCTGTATTTTAATGCATATCATGAATAATAACACATAAAAAATATGAAACATCTTACAAAGATAATAATTGTTTTTTTTATCGCTTTGGGAACCCTTACGTCTTTTGCCCAATCCTATTTTAACAATTTCAGCCGGACAGAACATTTCCTTGAAATAGGACGGGGAAAATGCGAAATTTCCGACGGTTGTTTTAAAAGTAAAGGTTCTTACGGTTGTTTTGGAAGCCCGGACCGGAAAAACTATTCTGTTTCGTTTAAGGCGCGAGCTCCCGAAGAGGCGGAGCAAGTGCAGATTTGGGCGGGTTTCAGGGCATATAACCGCTTCGACCGTTATGTAGTAGGTATTAAAGGAGGACTGCAAGACGACTTATATCTGGTACGTTTGGGATATATGGGAACCGATGAGTTTATGGGCGTTCGACCTCTCGGTTTTCATCCTGTACCGGGCGAGTGGTATAAAATAAAAATAGAAGTGTGCGGTAATCGTATTCGTGTATTTTTGAATGATAAAAAAATACCGCATATCGACCTTATTGACAAAAACAGTAATTTGGCACCCGGGGGGCAAGTAACGCTGGGAGGCGGATGGATCGAAACGGAATTTGATGATTTGGAGATTATTCCGATGGATGAAGATGCGTTGAAGGACGTAAAAGTGGAAGAATACAGGGAAACAACCACTCCTCAGGAAAAAGAAAGCAAACGCAAGCTCGAAAGGGCCCGGTATAAAACAATCACATTAAATAAACTAACAGGAAGTCGAACCGATATTACATTGGATGGCAATTGGTTATTTATGCCTGATTATCAATTAAATGATAAAAATAAAGCTATTTCTGTTTCTACTGATGATGAGGATTGGCATGTAATGTCAGTTCCCAACTTCTGGACCCCTATCCGCATCTGGTTGCATGGCGAAACCATGCCATCACCGACAGGGCCTCAACCCAAAGGAGTGTCGGATACCTATTATCAACAAGAGACAGACCGTTGTGAAGCATATACTTTTAATTACAGAAATATAAAAGCTGCCTGGTATCGCCAATGGATAGAACTGCCCCACGGTATCGAAGGTAAAAATATGACTTTGACTTTCGATGCTGTATCTAAAATGGCTGAGGTTTATATCAACGGTATGCCGGCCGGATCGAACATAGGGATGTTTGGAGAGATAAAAGCAGATGGAAGCAAGCTTTTCAAACCGGGGAAGAACCTGGTGGCAGTGAAAGTGACAAGGATTCTTGACGAAGCAAAATTTTCAGAAAATAATGCCAATAACGAGATTGATTTCCTATATTCTTCCGTTCGCGAAGACGACAAGGATCATAAGGTGGAGAAAACGAAAGCTTCCTTGACAAACAACAATATATTGAAAGGAATTGCTCATGGTTTCTATCAGGATAATCCTGCAGGTATTTGGCAACCGGTAAAATTGACAATAACCGATCCGGTGAAAGTAGAAGATGTATTTATCAAACCCGCGTTGGATGGAGCTGTGTTTGATGTTACCATAAAAAACCATGGAGATAAAAAAAAGACATTCAATGTATATACCGATATTGTTGATAGGGAAACGGGAGCTGTACTTTATACCGGCTTGTCTTTGTCGAAACCGGCTTTAAATGCAGGAGAAGAAAAGCTGTTTTCATACAGTGTAAGTGATTTGAAACCTCGCCTTTGGACGCCACAACATCCGGATTTATACGATTTCAAATTCCGTCTGGTAACCGATAAAGGGGAAGAACTGGATCGGAAGACAGAGACTTCCGGTTTTCGTACTTTTGAGGTTAAAGACGGACTGTTTTGGTTAAACGGCCAACGTTATAGTCTGCGTGGAGGAAATCACACTCCATTTGCATTGGCTCCCAATGATTTAAATCTGGCAAATACATTCTATCAATGGATGAAGGCAGGGCATATCGATGTTACCCGAACCCATACTGCTCCTTATAATAAATTGTGGATGACGGCAGCAGATATAAACGGTATAGGTATCAGTTTTGAGGGTACATGGTCCTGGCTGATGATTCATAACACCATGCCGGAAAAAGAACTCATTGAAATGTGGAAAGCGGAATTTCTTGATTTACTGAAGAAATATCGTAACCATCCGTCTTTGCTCTTTTGGACCGTAAATAACGAAATGAAATTTTATGATAACGATAGAGATATTGAACGCGCTAAAGTCAAATTTCGGATTATCTCGGATGTAGTAAAGGAAATGCGTAAAGTAGATCCGACACGTCCTATCTGCTTTGATTCCAACTATCAGGCCAGAGGAAAAAAAGAGAAGTTCGGAGAGGAATTTATGAGTACGATAGATGATGGAGATATTGATGATATGCATGGGTATTATAATTGGTACGACTTTTCACTCTTCCGTTTCTTCAACGGTGAATTTCAGAAACAATTTAAGATGCCTGATCGTCCCCTGATCAGTCAGGAAATGTCAACCGGATATCCTAACAACGAAACAGGGCATCCTACCCGTTCCTATCAATTAATACACCAAAATCCGCAATCATTGATCGGCTATGAGTGTTATGATTTTGCCGATCCGAAAGCATTTCTTAACGTGCAGGCGTTCATTACGGGAGAATTGGCCGAAGCGTTTCGCCGTTCGAACGACCGGGGATCCGGGACCTTGCATTTTGCTTTGCTCACCTGGTTCCGTCAGGTGTATGACTATCGCAAAATAGAACCGTATCCTACCTACCATGCATTAAAGCGCGCGATGCAACCGGTATTGGTGAGCGCCGAATTGTGGGGACGTAATTTATATGCAGGTGAAAAACTTTCTACTCGTATTTATGTAATAAATGATAGGGAAGACGGCGCCGATTTACAGCCGACTTTACTTCGTTGGGAATTACAGGATGAGACCGGAGAAAGACTGGCTTGCGGAACCGAAGAATTTCCTGCAGTGAAACATTATGCCCGTCATTATATCGAACCGGATATACTGTTGCCGAGTCGTTTGCCGGCCGACAAAGTACAAGCCAAATTGATATTGAAACTTACAGAAAACGGATTGCCTGTATCGGAAAATGAATACAATTTATTACTTGCCCGGAAAGCATGGGATGTCGAAAAAGCCGACAACAACAAGAATATAGTATTGCTTAATAAAGACAATACAAAAGAAACGTTGGATTTTCTGAAGATAAATTACCGGCTTGTTTCGTCCGTAAAAGAGATGTCGGATGAGAAATTAAAAGCCGACTTATGTATCCTATCCGGGTTGGAAGATTGTACGGATGAAGAAAAAGAGTTAATCCGCGCCTATCAGTCGAAGGGAGGTAAATTGTTGTTCCTCAATAGCAAGGAAGTCGCTAAGAAGGTATATCCGGAATACATCAGAGGATGGATTATTCCAACGGAAGGAGATATCGTTTTTATGGAACGCAACGATGCCCCGGTTTTTGATGATATAGATGTATTGGAATTACGTTATTTCAACAATAATAAACGAGAAATTCCTACAGTTTGCAATGCTGCTCTTCAGATTAATCGTAATGTAAATGTTACGGAATTGGCAGGTCAAATGAAAATTCACGCTTACCTTGACGGAGAAGACCGTATTGATCGGATAGATGCTATGAGAGGGTTTACGCTGTTGCAAATTAAAGTCGGTAAAGGAGATGCCATGATTTCCACTATGTGTACCGAAAAAGCTTTAACCGACCCGGTCGCAGGTCATTTATTATCAAACATGGTTCATTCTATGTTGAATGACAAATAGAATTGAGGATATACTTACGATGAAAATTTCAATGGACAAAGGTGAATACTAAATAAAGTTATTAATCTTATTAAAAAAATAATATAGAATATATGATAAAGCATGTTACTCTGTTTGTAGGCATATTATTTATTTCGGTTTCCGGATTTTGTTCAAATGATGAAGGGAGGAAAACGTTTATATTTTCCGATAATAACTGGTATTTATGGAGAGATGTCGACGCCCAATGGGAAAATGATAAACTTTATCTTCCTGCGGAAATAACAAATTTATCCTTACTCCCGGTAAACCCGCCGACAGGAGGATGGAATAAATTAAACAAAGATAATTCGGTCCGGGTAAGTGTTCCCGGGACAGTTGAAGAATACCTGACCGTTTCTGATAGTCCGAGGCCGGAACAGTTAGCCGGAGTCAGTTGGTGGTTCCGCGAAATTGAGATGCCAAAGGAATACAAAGACTGTAAATTTATTCTTGATTTTGAATCGGTCAGGATGCGAGCAGAAGTATATCTTGACGGAAAATTAGTTGCTTATGATCTGATCGGAGAATCTCCTTTCCGGGCAGACATCACAAAATCTGTCCGTCTTGGAGAAAAACAACTGTTGGCGGTAAGAGTAACGAATCCGGGAGGGAACTTTCATTGGCAGGACTTTCAGATTTTCAAATGGGGAGACTATAATGTCCCTCCGGGAAGAGGTTTTGGCGGTATTATCGGTCGGGTTAAATTGGATGTGCTGAATCCTGTATATATTACAGATATATATATGCAAAATACACCTGAACCTACTCGGGTCAATGCCATAATTTCCTTGAAAAACGAATCCGACCGTAAAGTAAAGCAGGACATAGAAATTATTGTCAGAGAGAAGAAAGATCCGGATAAAATAGTTTTTCATCAGAAATTGAATAAAACGGATTTTGCTGTAGGAGATAGGGAAGTCGAAATACCGATCGTTGTGCCGGATGCCAACATATGGGATTTGGATACACCGGAACTTTATACCTGTGAGGTTAGCCTTAAATCAGGAAAGAAAGTTTCGGACCGGGACAAAAAAGATTTCGGATTTCGTTGGTTTTCGGCAGATGGTATTGGTAAAGATGCTGTTTTACGATTAAACGGGCGTCGGGTTATGGTTCGCAGTGCAATCAGTTGGGGTTATTTTCCGGTGACAGGTTTGATAGCAACCCCGGAAATGGCCGAACGACAAATTAAAACAGCGAAGCAATTGGGACTGAATATGCTCAATTTTCACCGTAGTATAGGCAGCCCGGTCGTTTTGGAAAAAGCAGATGAACTGGGGTTATTGTATTATGAAGAACCCGGATCGTTTCATTCTGCCAATCATGACCCTTTTATTCGTACGATTGTAAATGAAAAACTGAAACGGATGATTCGTCGGGACCGCAGTCATCCAAGTTTAGTTATATACAATTTAATAAATGAGTTCGGTGGTGTACATAGTCGCGATAAAGAACTCGTAGCTAAGCGGATGAACGATATGCGAGCGGCTCATGCCGTAGATCCGAGCAGAATAATGACTTTTACATCCGGTTGGGCCGGAAAAGAAAATGATGAAGAGGATTCTAAAGCACACATGCTTCCGTTCGATACTACGCTGTATCGTAAAGGCTGGTTCGATAATCACCGTGCCGGAGGTCCCGAAACGTGGCTGGAAACATATTATAAAAGTCCAAAAGACAATTTTATGTACACCGATAATCGTACTGAAGTATATTTTCGGGGAGAGGAAGGAGCCTTGTCTACGCCCCCTCGTATTCAAAAAATAGCAGATGAAATTCAATCCACGGGAAAATTGGGCTGGGATGGTAAATTCTGGGAAAAACAATACAAAGCATTTTGTGATATGTTTGAACGGAAAGGCCTGAAACCTTATTTCGGAACGTTGGATTCTCTTACACGAAAAATGGGAAATGTTTCATTCGAACATCAAGGCCGCAGAATTCAAGGCATGAGGATGCAGAACCTTGGCGATGGATATATGGTAAACGGTTGGGAGGCAATGCCGTATGATAACCATTCGGGAATAGTTGATATTTACCGCAACCCTAAAGGCGATCTTCCTGTATTTACATATTATACCCAACCTTTATATGTTGCCGTTTCTGCACGTTCACAAGTGATTCGATTCCCGGGGAATGTCGCAGTGGATTTTTATATTGTGAATGAAAAAGACTTGCGAGGAGATTATACATTGCAAATCAGCGTTGTCGATCCGCAAGGAAAAAGCGTCTATACCGATAAGAAAAATGTCACCATACAAGGAGGAGATGTATTCGGACAACTCTTGTGGGAAAATGCAGAACTTCCGATTAATTCCCAAGCGGGTAAATATAAGATTTCAGCAAAAATCATAGGAAAAGATCGGTCTGTTCCGGCAACCGGTTTTGATGAAGTGTTGGCTGTCGCCCGGAATAAAGACGATTTAAAAGGAAAAGGCGCTTATTATGGTAAGGGAGATGATAAGATGGTTGCTTTTTATGAAAGTGAAACTGCTGAGAAATTGCCTGAGTTTGATCTTAAAATGAAAAACCTGGATTGGTTGCTTGTATCACGTCCGTCGTTAGACGAATCTCTGCTGATTGATCCGGCTTTCTTTTCAGACTTGAAAGTAAAGTATTTCAGAGATACTCATTGTGAAGAATTTGCCGGAGAAGCAGATGATACAAAAATCGACAGGAGCTTTGTCGAAGGTGCGCAACCGGATATTTCCATTCCTGCCAACCAGTCGTTTTCGATAGCTTGGGAAGGAAAACTGACGCCTCCCGAATCAGGGCAATTTTTGCTGGGAGTAACGACCCGGGGAGGTGTAAGATTATTTATTAATGGAGTGAAAATTATCGATGAATGGAGTAATAAAAAATTGTATACATTGGAAAGGCCTGTGGTATTGGAAACCGGTAAACCTATTTCTTTCCGGCTGGAATATACTCAAGGAGCCGGAGCCGGAGACATCCGGTTTAAATGGTCTCGGCCAACTGCGACAGCCATCGACCCGCAACAAATTATCAATAAAGTAAAAGAAGAAGGTACGACACTCGTAATTCTTGATGCAGTTGAGTCCTGGATGGATATAATTGCAAAAAATACAAATGTTGAATATAACGAATACTATTCGGTAGGCAGAAATTGGATTGGAGGTGTACATTTTGTAAAAGATCATCCGCTTTTTAGCGGGTTGCCGGTTAACGATGCGATGAATTGGCCGTATCAGACAGTGGTGCATGATGGCGACCGTCGATTGGGACTGCGTATAGACGGAGAAGAAATGGTAGTCGGTTCTTACAGAAGTACTCCATTCGAATTGGGTACTGCCGTAGGTGTAATATCTTGTGGAAAAGGAAAGATTATTTTCTCAACACTGGATATTATCGATAATCTGGATCAGCCGGACGGCCCGTCGGATGTTGCTCGTAAAATATTCGTGAATTTTATAAAATATGCAACGGAATTGAAGAATAATTTACAATAAGGATAAGATTCACTAATACATAACAGCTTAATTATTGATACCATAATGAAGAAGAAGTTTATTTTATTGATGTTTCTTTTTATATTAAGTATAAAAAGTGTTGTAATTGCTAATCGTGCAGATACCCCTTATATTCCGGCGTGGGATATCTACGTCAACTCATGGGAGAAAAAAGAAGGTGCTCTCCTGGTTGAAACTGTTGAAGGATTTTTGACTTTGAGACCCTATGATTTCGGAGTATTACATTTTCATCTTACGCCGTTAAAGCAAAAAGACAGTAAGAGCAGTTATGCGGTAATTGAAAATTTTCCATCAATGGATTTTGATATTGAAGAAGATGACAACGATCTTATTTTGCTTACCGATAAGTTTAAATTTGTACTGCATAAGTTTACCGGAAATTACAGTTTCTATAATTCTGATGGAAAATTGCTGCTTAAAGAAGCGAGTAATAAAAGAGAACCGGCTAAGGAGGATTCAATAGCGCCCCGCAGTTTATTTCGAATCTCTTCCGATGAAGCACTTTACGGATTGGGACAGTTCCGGGACAATGCATTGAATCTGCGGGGAAAGACCCGCGATTTGGTTCAATTCAATACTCAAGCTGCCGTACCGGTTATTTATTCGACCGCCGGGTGGGGATTGTTTTGGGACAATCCGTCCCGTACGGTGTTCGAAGACAGTAAAAAAGGAATGGGTTTTATTTCTGATTTTGGAAATAAACTGGATTATTATCTATTTACGGGAAATACCCTTGACAGTCTTATTTCTTCCTATCGCCAATTAACGGGTCGGGCTCCGATGGTTCCCTATTGGTCGCTTGGTTTCCATCAGAGCCGCAATAAATATGCAACACAGGAGGAAGTCTTACAGATTGCCAAAAGAATGGGGGACGAAAATATACAGATGAGTTCTATTTTTGTCGATTATTTTTACTGGCAAAAATATGGGACAGGATCACATAAGTTTGATGAAACGATCTTTCCCGATCCTAAAGGTATGTTAAATACATTGCATGATCAATATCAAACAAAAGCAGTAATAACGGTATGGCCGACATTTAAAAAAGGTACGGCTCATTATGACGAATTTGAATCAAAAGGGATGTTACTTGACGGCGCTAAAGCTTTAGATGGAATAATATATGATGTATTTAATCCCGAGGCAAGACGAATCTATTGGAAACAGATTCTGCCGTTGGTAAAGGAAGGATTTGACGGCTGGTTCCTTGATGGTCCCGAACCTGATCAAGTCAACTCCTTTTTGCCTACTAATACTTTTGCAGGTCCGGCCGTTACCGTAAGAAATTTATACCCCTTGTTGCATGTTGAGAACTTCTATAATAATTTATTGGAGTTGCATCCGAATACGCGCCCGTATGTGCTTACACGTTGTGCATGGGCTTCTCAGCAAAGAACCGGGGCTGCGATCTGGTCGGGAGATATTCCGACCACTTTTGACGAATTGCAAAAGCAAGTAACCGCCGGCCTGAACTTTGTGGCTACAGGTATACCTTATTGGACAACTGATATCGGCGGATATTCGGGAGGAGACCCGGAAGATGAAGAGTATAGAGAACTTTTCACCCGGTGGTTCGAATATGGGACTTTCTGTCCGGTCTTTAGAAGTCATGGGCGTCGCTATCCGGGAGATACAAAAGCTCCTAACGAACTTTGGGCATATGGAAAAGAAGTACAAGATATTTGTACTCGTTATATCAACTTAAGATATACATTAATGCCTTATATTTATACACTTACGGGTGATGTTACTCACAAAAATTATACTCCGATGCGTTTGTTGGCATTTGACTTTCCCGAAGATAGAAATGTCCGTGACTGTAAGGATCAGTTTATGTATGGTCCTTCTTTTCTTGTATGTCCTATACTGAATGCAGGAGCCGTTCACAGAAATGTTTATTTGCCACAGGGGAATAAATGGGTAGATTTTTGGACAGGAGAAATTCATGAAGGCGGCCGGAATATTCTTGTTGATGCTCCAAAAGATAAAATACCTCTGTATGTAAAATCCGGAACAATTCTTCCTGTTTATTTAGACAGCAGTAAGGCCAATACTCCCGACAATGTAATTAAAATCCTTATTTACAAAGGAAATGACGGACAATTCGAACTTTATAAAGATGACGGTAACTCATATGAATATAAAGATAACAATTTTGCCTACATCCCTTTTTATTGGAATAACAAAACGAACGAATTAATCATAGAGACTCAAAAAGGCGAATATAACAAAGGAAAACCCCAAGAGTTCCGGTTGGTTCTTATAGATGGAAACTATAACGATCTGCATTCCATACCTGTCAAGAAAACAATAAAATACACAGGAGTCAAGCAAATCGTAAAATTGTAACACTATGATGAAGCAGATTAAATTAATGAGCCTGTTGGTATCTGTACTTCTTATAATCTCCTGTAGCCTATACGAAGAAAATTCTGCTGATAAAAAAACTCCTGTTGATTATGTCAACCCCTATATGGGAAATATAAGTCATTTGTCGTTACCCGCATTTCCTACCGTTCATTTGCCTTATAGTATGTTGAGAGTATATCCCGAAAGAAGTGATTATACTTCCGATAGAATTACCGGATTACCGGTAATTGTAACAAGCCAAAGAGGAAATTCTGCCTTCAGTATTAATCCTATCTCCTGTGGGACATCCCATTTCGGTCCGATAATAGATTATACTTACGATCACGAGAGAATATCTCCTTATCGCTATTCCGTTTATCTGGATGAAGAAAAAATACAAGTGGATTATGCTCCATCTCATCAGTCCGGGGTTTATAATTTTACATTTCAGGAAGAAGGTTTGAATAAATTAATAATCAATGCACGTAACGGGTTGTTGAAGATAAGCGGAAACGGGATCGAAGGGTGGCAATTGATGGGGTCCCACCTCAATAAAGTATATCTGTACATGGAAACAGAACAACTTGTAAAAAATATCGGAACATTAGACAAATTACTTCCGGTGATTAATTACAACCGCACATTCGCCGAAAGAGAAAATGAGTCCATAGCTTTGGAATTTGTTGATAAACAAGTGGCTCTGCGTTACGGTGTTTCGTTTATAAGTTGTGAACAGGCAAGAAAAAACCTGAAAAGAGAAATCAATACATATAGTGTAGATGAAATTGCAGAAATCGGGCGTCATAAATGGAATGAGACTTTAAGCAAAATAGAAATAAAGGGAGGATCCGATAATGATAAGACTGTGTTCTACACTTCGCTTTATCGTATCTGTGACAGAATGATCAATGTATCCGAAGACGGACATTATTACAGTGCTGCGGATCACAGCGTTCATAGGGATGAAGGAATGCCGTTCTATATCGATGACCGGATATGGGATACATACCGAACAACGCACCCTCTGCAAATTCTGATTGAACCCGATTTGGAAATAAATGTGATAAATTCATATATACGCATGGCTCAACAAACAAAGGAAGGATGGATGTCGGCGTTTCCCGAAATAACCGGCGACAGTCACCATATGAACGGTAATCACACTGTCGCTGTAGTGTGGGATGCTTATTGTAAAGGATTGCGAGGCTTTGATTTGGAGGCGGCATACGATGCTTGTAAAAGTGCTCTTACAGAAAAATCTTTATTACCGGGGACAAGACAACCCAATACCGAATTGGACTTGTTTTATCGGGACAAAGGATATTTCCCGGCTTTGCATGCCGGGGAAGAGGAATATGTAAAGGAGGTACATCCGAGGCAAAAACGTCAGTCTGTGGCTGTGACATTGGGAACTTGCTATGATGATTGGTGTTTAGCTCAGATGGCCCGGGAACTGGGTAAACAAGACGATTATGAATATTTCTTGAACCGTTCTTATAATTACCGCAATTTATATAATAAAGAAACCGGATTTTTCCATCCTAAAGATAAGAATGGAAACTTTATTCAACCATTTGATTATCGTTGGTCGGGAGGTCAAGGGGCCGGGGATTATTATGATGAAAATAACGGTTGGGTATATCGTTGGGATGTACCGCACAATCCTGCCGACTTAATCGACTTGATGGGATCGGTCGAGAAATTCATACAAAACATGGATAAAACATTCCGAGAGCCGTTAGGTAAAAGTAAATTTGAGTTTTATGCACAACTGCCCGCCCATACCGGCAATGTTGGACAGTTTTCAATGGCAAATGAACCTTCTATGCATATTCCTTACTTTTACAATTATGCGGGTCAACCCTGGAAAACCCAGAAGCGAATACGAACATTGTTAAAACAATGGTTCCGTAACGATTTAATGGGAGTTCCGGGAGATGAAGACGGTGGAGGTTTAACTGCGTTTGTTGTTTTTTCTCAAATGGGCTTCTATCCTGTCACACCGGGTTCACCCACTTATAATATCGGTTCTCCGGTTTTCGGAAATATAAAAGTGAAACTGGGAAATGGGAAAGTATTTGAAATTGAAGCTATAAACTGTTCCGAAGATAATAAATACATACAGTCTGCAACCTTAAATGGCAAAGAATGGAATAAACCTTGGTTTAGTCATGCAGATGTTCAAAATGGAGGGGAATTGATACTCGTGATGGGTGATAAGGCAAATACCAACTGGGGCGCCTCACTTGATGACGCTCCGCCATCAGCAGAAAAAATAACAAAATAATTGTAGAATAAAAAAATAATGTACCAATGAAAAAGATTCTGATAATAATTAATGTATTTTTGGTTTGCCAACTCAGTATGGCACAGGACAATCCTTTTATCCGTCACATGTATACTGCTGATCCGTCAGCGCATGTATGGAAAGACGGCAGGCTCTATATATATGCTTCGCACGACATTGATCCTCCCAGAGGCTGTGACTTGATGGACCAATATCATGTGTTTTCTACCGATGATATGGTCAACTGGAAAGACCATGGTGAAATTCTTCGTGCTTCTCAAGTTCCTTGGGGACGGCCTGAAGGAGGCTTTATGTGGGCTCCGGATTGTGCTTATAAGAATGGAAAATATTATTTTTATTTTCCGCATCCCGGTGGCAGCGAATGGAATAAAACATGGAAAGTCGGTATAGCTGTCAGTGACAAACCTGCCGCTGACTTTAAAGTGCAGGAATACCTTGAATTGGGGAATGATAATTATGCAATGATAGATCCTTGCGTTTTTGTGGATGACGATGGACAAGCCTATTTTTATTATGGCGGAGGCGCGCGTTGTGCCGGTGCAAAACTGAAAGATAATATGATAGAATTGGCCGAACCATTGACTTTTATGGAGGGATTAAAAGACTTCCATGAGGCTGCATGGGTTTTTAAAAGAAATGGTACGTATTACCTTACTTATTCGGATAACTACAGAGAAAATAAAAAGGGTGCAAATCGGCTGAATTATGCTACAAGTAAAAGTCCCTTAGGACCATGGACTTATCAAGGTATTTATTTATACCCTACGGGTTGTGATACCAGTCACGGGTCTGTTGTAGAATACAAAGGGCAATGGTATGCATTTTATCACAACAGCATTCTTTCCGGACAGGGTAATTTGAGGAGTATCTGTTTCGATAAACTGTATTTTAATGATGACGGGACGATTCGAAAGGTAGAGCAAACCTTGGATAATGATTTTCTTAAATAATGGAGTCAATATCAAAATTGGGTAAATAACATTAAGTATAATTTCTTATTCTGATTGGATTACAAAAAGCATATATACGCAAAACGAGAATTCTGCTCTATATATTATTGTAGTAACCCCGACGAACTTAAATTATCGCTTTTCTCCACCTTCCGAAACAGAAAAGGACGTGAAGCCGTTGATCCTGTATGAGAATATTTTAGATGATTGATTATTCAACAATCCGGCTCATTTGTTAAATTACTTATTAATCATACCTTTTGTCGTTTACCACTACATTTTTTAAAGAAAAATCGGTAATATACTCTGTGTGGATCTCCGGCTTTTTATTCGCTCGGATATTCAAATTCTCAAAAATAAATTGAGCTAAGCGATACTGATCCGATTGTTGAACATCAAAGAAAACATCGCATTCCAATGTAATATTGCGCATGGTAATATGGTTGGAATAGGAAAGAGGTATTTCTTTTTCTCCTTGTAAATCAAAAAACTGGGTCCAGGGCCTGACATACAGGAACACGGATGCATTACCTTTGATATCTTCTACCAAAGCATATTCGTAATTTTGGGGAGTGTCCGGACGCATTTTTAACCAGAGAAGGCGTTTGGCATTGTTTACGGTACAACGACGAAGGACGATATTACGGTTGTGAATGGATTCGCTTCCGAAAGTTAAAACGGCATGGCAAAATCCGTAAGTACAGTCTTCGATGATTATATTACGATTTGCTCCGTTATTTTCATCTTTATCGGCTTTAGGTCCTTTTCCTCCTTTCAGAGCAACGGCATCGTCGTTGACGGATAAATAACAATTTTTGACATGTACATTGGTACAAACATCAATATCGATGGCATCGGTGCTGGGCGCTTTAACCGGCTCTTTAGGCGAAAAGATATATAAATTTACTAATTTGACATTTTCACATTTATAAAAATGAGTAGTCCAAAATGGAGAGTTTATGAGTCTTACCCCTGATAACCGG
>DAIQOU010000206.1:5656-7905 GCA_036787725.1 Bacteroidales bacterium | reverse complement strand
GTTCACCTGCCGGCAGGTGAACTCCTCACCCGAACACTCTATTCGCAAAACATTATTTTATCTTTTCTCGGCAATTACGGTATAAGTTGCGCTGATCCTGCCGGAAGACAAACGTTGGTAACATTTCATATTTACTCCTTCGAACGACAACGGTATCCGCACCGTTCCTGTATATTTTTGTCCATACATCCGCGGATCGCTGCCATCGGTAGTATAAAATATCTCCGCACCTTCCACCGAAGGTTTCAGGTCAATAACTGCCGTTCCGTTTACTATCTTGGCTTTATCGTATCCGATCGGCTCGGGAATCCGAAAAGCCACCTCTTTTTTCTCCAAATCGGCTAAGCGTCCCGCCAATCTTTCTCTAAAAGAATCATAATTCTTTTTGGAAGCCGGCGACCATCCGATCTCCGCCAAGGCTATTCCCCGAGGATAAGCCATATATTCCACTTTTTTGGGATGATGTATGAATTCACACCACACGTTGGCCTGTACGCCCATGATGTATTTATGTTGGTCCGGAGTCAGTTTGGGGGTATAAGGTTCGTAACCGTAAATATGCTCCAACGTGACCAAGCCTCCGATATTAAACGGTTCTTGCGCATGGTCGGCGCTCTGATAATAATCGATATACATATAATTATTGGGAGCCATGACCACCCGATGTCCTTGTGAAGCGGCTTCGATACCTCCGGCCTCTCCCCGCCAACTCATCACGGCGGCATTGGGAGCCAAACCCCCTTCCAGAATTTCATCCCAGCCCAAAATACTTCTGCCTTTTTTCGTTACAAACTCATCCAAATGATGGATAAAATAACTTTGAAGCCCATGCTCGTCTTTCAGGTTTTTATCTTTAATACGGGCCTGACATTTGGGACATTCTTTCCATCTCCTTTTGGGAGCTTCATCTCCGCCGATATGGATCAGTTCTCCGGGGAAAAGATCGATCAGTTCGGTCAAAATATCTTCTACCAACCGGTAAGCATCATCATTGCCCAAACAC
The DNA here is from genome assembly GCA_036787725.1 of Bacteroidales bacterium. Lineage (GTDB taxonomy): Bacteria > Bacteroidota > Bacteroidia > Bacteroidales > Azobacteroidaceae > DAIQOU01. The sequence goes on along the minus strand of DAIQOU010000206.1, from coordinate 6,902 downwards.
AATACTTCTTCTTTGATACCCCAAGTTTCGGGTACGGTAAACGGAATTCCGGTACAGGAAAGATGAGGATAAGTAGCAAGTATGGACATGGTATGTCCCGGCAGATCCACTTCGGGCACGATGGTGATGTGACGATCGGCCGCATATTGCACCACCTCCCGGATTTGATCTTGAGTATAATATCCTCCATGCGGAATACGATCCTGCTGATTGGGATTATGGCCGTATTGGGTGCTGTTTCTCCAAGCGCCTATACGTGTCAGTTCGGGATGACTTTTAATTTCGATTCTCCAACCGGCATCTTCCGTCAAATGCCAATGAAAGCGATTGATCTTATAATGAGCCATCAAATCGATATATCTTTTTACAAAATCCACCGGATAAAAATAGCGTCCCACATCCAACATCAATCCCCGGTACCCGAAACGAGGTTCGTCGTTTATCTCAACATAAGGAACGTGAATATTCCCGGCTTTATCGCGGGTCATCAGTTGCAATAAAGTTTGGATTCCGTAAAACACACCGGCGTTATTCCCGCGAATAACAATTCCTTTTGCATCTGCAACCAGTTGATAAGCTTCCGGAGCCATTTTTGCATCCGTTTGCAAACGGATGGTATTATTCCCGGAAGCGCCGCTGTTCAACGTCATTCCGAATTTTACTTTCAAATAATCATTGAAAAATTCCACTGTCTTTTGTAATGATTTATCACCTGATTGGATACGAGTAGAAGGCAATACCGTGAATTTTCCTTCTTTCAACGTCATCTCTTTCGGTTCGGGAATTACGGAAACGCCGTTGGTTGCAAGACCGAGAATTCCCGGGACAAGAAAAAGAATAATAATTATACTTCTTTTCATACGTTCGTTGTTTAATTATTGGATTTTATATTAAATAGCTCTTTATAATTTTATTTATCGATACTCCGTGTGTGAATCGGTTAGCTTTACAAAGTATCCCATCCGCTCATAAAGTCATCCAGGGTGATTAACTCTCAATCCGTTGGCCTCCTATGGAGGCCCGGTTAGGAGAGCATCGGCATTCTACAGGGGCTTAAAGCCCCTGCCTACAAAGCTATGCAGCCTACGGCTGCCGAGATTGAACCGAACCTAATCTCGTGGTTCCGGTTCGCTGCACCGCCGGCAGTACGAAAAGGAAGTTCTTTTTCACCCCTTCACCTTTCGCGTTTTTACCCTTCGTGCCTCCATCTTTCATGCTTTCACGCTTTTACCTCTTTTATCTTTCG
>DAIQOU010000206.1:0-5556 GCA_036787725.1 Bacteroidales bacterium | reverse complement strand
CGCCTTCACGCCTTCCGTAGAAGCCTCATCACCGGTTTATTTATTCGTGCTTATAATTGAGTTTAACATCTGCTTGTTTTCTCTTATCCACGGCTATGTATACTGTTTCAAACCCGTTGCCGGAAACGGTTAACACATCATTTTCGACGGTTCGAATACTGTATTTTCCGTTTTTTGAACTTCGGACTTCCTTTCCGGTATAATTGGATTTAACGGTAACTCCGCCGACCGGTGTGGCTTGCACATCCCGTATCACTCCGGTCACCGTAACCGGTTTTCCGGGATCCCGGGATATATCGGGCATTATAAATTCCCGGGAAGTTCCTTCCTTTCCCGTTGTTCCCACCGTAATTATCTTCCGCAATCGAATGTCCTCGGAAGAACTGCCGATTTGAAGTTCATACTCGCCTTCTTCCACTATTTTGTGCATACGAATATCATATAAAGCCAGTTCGGCGACGGGCAATTTCAATGCAACGGTTACGGTTTCGCCGGGACGGAGCAACGGCTTTTCAAAAGCTTTCAACTGTTTCACGGGAGTCACCACAGAACTGACTACATCACGGACATACAATTGTACCGCTTCCTTCCCGGCTGTATTCCCCGTGTTTTTCAATGTTACTTCCACAATCAATGTATCATTAGGAGCCGGCCGTTCCGACGATACATTGACATCCGAATACTCAAAAGTCGTATAACTCAATCCGTGACCAAAAGACCACAAAGCCGCGGGAGAGGAGAATACATAATCCCGTCCCGGTTTATTCGGGGCTCCCGGACGGCGATAAAATCCTTTATCCGTCGGAAGATGATTATAAAATACCGGCAGGTGTCCTACACTTTGCGGAAATGAGAAAGGAAGTTTAGCCGACGGATTGGTAAGACCAAACAACATATCGGCAATCGCATCGCCTGCTTTTTCTCCTCCGTACCATTGAACCGCAATCCCCGGAATATGCTCCTTCAACCAAGGAATAGAGAACGGTTTGCCGGTCACCAATACGGCAATCACCGGTTTACCGGTAGCATGCACGGCTTTAACAAGTTCCTCCTGTACGCCGGTCAAATCAAGGGAAGAAAGATCAAATCCTTCTCCGGAAGTAGCATTGGAATAATCCCTTGCCAACGATGCGCTGGACGACCCTATGAAGAGGAGGCTTATGTCACTCGCTTCGGCAGCAGCCACCGCTTCCCCAAAGCCGGATGTATCATCCGTAATCAGATCGCAACCGACCGCATGATTTATTTTGATTTTGTTGCCCACCCGGTTCTTTATTCCCTCCAAGGGAGTAACTCCGTCGGAGTTGCTGCGGCTCCAGGTATAATCTCCAAACTGCACTTGATTAGAGTTGGGTCCTATCACGGCAATCGATTTCAATTTATTTATATCCAACGGCAATATATTATTTTCATTCTTAAGCAACACAATGGATTCGTCTGCTATTTCGCGCGACAGCGCCACAGTTTCTTCCGCACGCATCACCGAGTTCGGGATTTCAATCCCTTGGTATGGATTTTCAAACAACCCATACTCAAACTTCACGCGTAACACCCGCTCTACCGCTGTATTTATATATTCTTCATCCAATTCTCCCGATTCGACCAACCGTATCAATGCAGGATAACAATTACTTGAAGCCTCCAGATCCAATCCGGCCAGTAGAGCCTGCACGGCCGCTTCTTCATCATTCGCTGCCGTTCGCTGAAAATCTTTCAACATGGCAACGGCCCCCCAATCGGAATAAACATATCCGTCAAATCCCCATTCATTCCGCAAGATATCGGTCAGTAGAAAACGGGAAGCAGAATTGGGAACCCCGTTCCACGAATTATAAGAAGTCATCACCGCTTTTACATTGGTATTTTTAACGGCCATTTCATACGGTTTGATATGAATAGTACGTACATCCCGTTCTCCGCTTTCGACAGAAGCCAAATTAAGTCCTCCCAACGGAGCGCCTCCCGGTCCGTAAGGTTTCAACATGGGAGCAACTCCCCCGGCGATATAGCCGTTTACCTGCGCAATTCCCATTTGACCTACCAGCCACGGATCTTCTCCGAACGACTCTTCCACTCTTCCCCACCTCAAATCCCGAACAACATCCAATCCGGGAGATAATGTTTGTATCACCCCTTGCGATTTAAGTTCATAAGCGATGGCTTTGGTCATCCGATAAGCCAACTCCGTATTGAATGTACTGCCTACTGCTACCGTTTGAGGAAAAATCGCAGATCCGTCATGTACCGATCCGTGAAGGGATTCCGAAACGGTGATCACGGGAATTCCCAACCGGGTATTCTCCACCATGTATCGTTGAATAGCGTGAAATGCCTTTCTCACATTCATCCCGGTTAAATTAAAGCCCTCTACACATCCGTAACTTATATCTCCCGCAGCCTCTTTTAACTTGTGGAAATCCACCTGTTGGTCATTATACAATTGATGTCCGTGCAAATGACTCAATTGAGCTATTTTCTCTTCCAACGTCATCCGACCCAAGAGATCTGCCACTCGTACTTCAACCGGTTTTTCCGGGTCTTTATAGATCGGAATATCCCGAGCGGACACGGCAGAAACGCTTGTAAAAAATAAGCAGGCGAAAATAAATACCGAAATCGAGATCTTATACTTCTTTATCATGCTTTACCTCCTAAATAAATACTCTTATTCTATTCTTTACGGGATCGATTGATGATCCGTATCGCGTATTCTGAACCAATCGACCAGCTTATCCCTTTCCGGCAATGAGAATGCCAACGGTGTCGGTTTATCTCCGTACCAAAAAGCCGCAGAAGAGAACTTGAACTCACGGGTATGTTCCGGCGGCCGCGGATTAATAAAGTCGAACTTTATGCTTTTATTAAAACAGATCGCATCTTGATCATGATACCGATACATGCTTATCATCGAACGAAGCGGATCTTTCAACGGCACACCATGCAGTTCTCCGGCAAACTCCCCTTCTCTGAAATACCATCCGCCGCTGAAATAATCTTCCAGCCCCGTGCCAACAATGGTCGGAACGCTTTCATCCTCCGTATCTATATAAATATATTCGGGAGCTTCCAGGTAACCCAAGTAATTGGGAAGCCAACTTTGCATGGACAACGAACAACCCACAAAATGCCCATGTCCCTTCGCTTTCAGGATAGTAAGCGGTTCGGAACCGGGGTTGGTTCCGGCATTATACAAACAATGCAGTCTTCCCGCATCTTCAGGCACTACTTCCAACGCATCGTAGTTGGCATTCAGAAAAACAGCTATACCCAACTGCTGATGCAGATTCTCCACCTCAATTCGTACTTTATTGAAAGGCATCGGAAAATAGCAGTAAAACCCGCCGCTCGATAAACCTATGTATTTAGAAAGATACTGTTTGTATTCGCAATGACCTATACCGAAGAAGTCTCCGATGGGACATTCGATGGAAGGATAGTCCATCCCGTCCCAATAAACCCGAATGATAAGGTATTTCAGGATGGTCGGATCCGGCCAACGTTCTTTACTTACATCCCAACTCTCCCAGAACCATCCGTTGATGGTAAACCACAAATGAGTAATGATGCCGGGACTGTCATGCTCAACCAATACTTTTTTCTCTCCGGGACCTACTTGAGGAGCTTTGATCTTGGTCTTCAAATCAAATGTAGTAAACTGACGGGAAACAGCCTTTCGCATCTTATAGATCGGAAGAGATACTGAACTTTGCAAGGGGCTTTTTACTTTCTTGAGATTGGCAGCAGCAGTGATATCCGGCACTGCCGCCAAGCCGGCCACACCCGCTAAGGCTGCCAATGCCTTTCGACGAGATATGTTTCCCCGGTCCGGGCGATCGAAATTGTTTTCTTCATTCATAATCTTAATCGAGTTATATAAAACAGTTACTATTCAGCATCTTATTGTGTCTCTTACTTTTCTCTTGAAAGATTTAACGCACCGGCTGTATTATGCATAACCGCGGACAGGCGAAGCGCAGCCCGCGACAGGCGATACGCCTCATCCGCAGCCTCCCCCGGGTTACGCTTCGCTCCCCCGGGGTTATGCATATTTTACCCCTGTCGGGGTAATTGCTTACCATTCGCAACCTATCCGGGAAATACCCGGTCTTTTGACACATCCTCATACATCTGCTTATTCTTTTCAAGAATATTATCCGCATCCCTTTTTTACTTAACTTAATAACATTCCGGGTACCCTTCGGGAAAACCTATATCGACGACATAACCGACTGATAAATATAGTCATAACAGACAGAATTTACTCTTGAGAATTAATTTCCAATATGGTGCCGGCAATGTGCCGGGTTCCTTTAGTACGATCAAAATTAATATAATAAACGACCAATACCTTATTCTTATCCAATTGTACGGACCAAGTATATCCCACATCTCCATCATCGGCATCATCCCTTAATACCATTTCCGGTGCAGTTGCAAAATCCGTACATTCCGCGTTCAATATTCTGGCTCTTACTCCGCAAGGCGGATGACGGTAGCCGTAAGTAAGCAATACCCGGTTGTCCGGCAATCTCAATGCTTGCAACGGATGTCCCTTAAATCCCATACTTTCCCACTTGAATGTTTTGCCTCGATCAGCAGAACGAGCAATGCAGGCCTGATCTCCAAACGCTTCCGAACGAAGAAAGGCAATAATATCTCCTTGAGGGGTTTCATACATGGACGTTTCATTAAAGGAAACTTTACTGTCGCGAGCTATTACCGAAACATATTCCCATGTAATGCCTTTATCCTTGGAAACCATCAAATGCACGGATGTATTACTTAAATTACCCGAATCGGAAGAAGCCACTCCCCAATAAACGGTTCCGTCTTTTCCTTCATACAATGCACCCCGGTTATAGGCCGGCACTTTTCCTCCCAATCCGCTGAAGTTCTTCTCCGTCGGTACCGAAGGGGGATAAACAGGTTGTCCCCAGGTTTTACCGTTATCGACGGAACGAAGTAAATATCCTCCCAAAAAGACAGCGCCTCCGGCTTCGGCATAGGGCTTATCCAACTTCGGCATTCCTTCCGGGCGAATGAATCCCCATAAATAGCTTGCACAAAGCAAGGTTCCGTCGCGCAACCGCAACAAACACGGATCTTGCGATCCTCCGAAAGGGTGAGCATAAATCAGTTCGGGCTCTTTCGTCCAGTTTATCCCATCCTTGGAACGCACGGCAACCAAATAACTGTTCGGATCGACGTGACTGTTTTTAGGCTCCCGGAATATCTTCCGATCGGGAGCCCGGCGAAAAGCAACTATGACATCTCCGCCGGACAGTTTAACAGCAGAAGGAAAAGCAGAATAAAACATTGTATCCTTATAGATAACCACATCCGTAATTTTCTTTACTCCCGATATCAATTCCTTATCTCGGCGGGCCTGTACCGATTCGGTCAGAAAAGCCCCTACCGATAAGAAAAGCAAAAGAATATAACTGAATTTCATTTATTATTATATTAGTTAATAAACTATTACTCCTCCTTTTGCCTTGATGCAAAAGGAGCAAAAACTAACTCCGTTGAAAGTGCTGCGCTCGACTATATGCAAGC
>DAIQOU010000205.1:0-7920 GCA_036787725.1 Bacteroidales bacterium | reverse complement strand
CTATCGGCTGCTTTCCGGCGATTCGGTTTCCTATCAATCTTGTCGAATCAACCCGGACATTACCGTAAAAGTCCGGGTTGTCCGGGATCCTTTAATATCCGTGAGCCATCACTTCAGCCAGGCCGGTGTGCGGCGGATTGTTGCTCTCGGTAAAGATAATCTTCAGGTAACGTCCGTCTGTAGGAGTTACGGTGAAGTATTGTACATCATCGCGTTCTTCCAAACGGAAATCTCCTATCTTAACAAACTCCGTGTTATTCTCGCTCACCCAAAATTCTCCGGCACGCAGGTTATTATTCCCTTGACGGCGAATGAGGTCAATCTGAGCAACAGTATACGACCGGTGCATGTCGATCGTTACATAGTACGGCATTTCATCGGTCCCGCCATTCCATTTCGAATGCCAGAAAGTATTTACATTATTGTCAATCAAGTGGATGGCTTTTCCGTTATTCCCCCCATCTTCGCCGGTAGCTTCTTGGGTACTGAAGTCGGCTATTGTCCAATTACTCCGGTCAATAAGCGGTGCCGCAATGTCCAACGCTATAAAATAAAGGTTACGACTTTCATCGATAGCAAACTTCGAACTGCTCTTTAAACGAATGGGCAGGATATATTTGCCTGCATCCATCTTGGTGCCGTCCACATTAATCTTTAATGTAAATCCGTTGGCGCCGTTGGCAAGAGTGATGCTTCCCTCGAAGTCGTATGTGCCGGCAGGCAGGAGGATAAAGTCATTGCCGTATTCTGCTGCATACGCTTCATCGACTTCAGCTTCCAATTGGATATCCCATTTATTGTCATCAATTTCCAACTCAATGGGAGCCTCAAAAACGGTAGCATTGAAATCACCGTATGCATATTTATACTCCTTCCCGCTTTCTTTGAAAAAGACAGACGGAAACTTCACAGTCGGACGAATGATAACAATAGACTTTTCTTCATTTATACCGATAGAGGAGCCGGCAATCTTCACCGGCAATACGTAGTCTCCCGGGATTTCGGGCAACGCCTTTAGCAACGCGGGATCAAAAATAATATTGCATGCTTGGTTTACATCCTTTTGCCCGCTTCCGAAAGACACCTCCGTATCGATGGAGTAGCAATCGGCAGGTATGATACGATAGTTCGTGCCGTTTTTGGCATTATACTCGTCCAGTTCCGCATCCGTGAATACGGCAATTTTGACAGTAGCGCTTGATTTTAACGCACCCGCCTTATAAATACCCGGATTATAGGTATATTTTTCTCCTGTATCGTATACACTGATATCTTGTAAACCGTCATTTACGATATATACCATACTTGGAGTGAGGTTGGCTTCTTTTTCATCATTATCGCAGGAAGCCGACAATAAACCACACAAAAGAATAACTGCTGCGAATATATTGTATTTCTTCATATCTTTTATCATATTAGAGTTTACCACCAAGGATTTTGCACCAATGACTTGTTACGATCCATTTCGGATTGAGGGATGGGGAAAAGGTACATCTTCTTTTCGAACACCCGGTCTTCCGTTTTGGTTCGTTTATAGAAGTCGGTCGATGCAAAGTTATCTCCGGCCAGTACGTTTAATCCGTAAATAGGTCCGTTATCGCCATACATACGTCTTTCAGCGGGACGGCCGGTGTCGGTAGTGTGCGAGATCCAGCGACGGCGGGTAGTGAAATACCGGTCGTGTTCGAATGCCAATTCTACCTGACGTTCTCTGAGAATGTATTCCAATTGTTTGGCTTTGTTTCCTTTAATGTCGGGATAGGTATCGAAGATGCTTGGTAACCCGGCACGTTCGCGTATCATGTCCCAATACTTCTTTATATCGGCATTGGTCGGATCGTATTCGTTCAATGCTTCAATATAGTTGAGGTATATCTTGGCCAGACGGATGTAAGTAAAATTGGTTTGTTGCACAATCTGATTTTCGCGCGGGTTACTCCCGGGGTTGGTAAATTTGAGGAGCAGGTATCCGGTGGTAGAGTGATCGGCATCGCCTTTGGCTCCGGCAGTTCCTTCCCCGTACAGTTCCACTCTTCCCCATCCGTCTTTGTTCTCACTTTTATTGAAAAGATCTCTGGAGTTGGCCGGTACTTGCGGGATGGGTCTGCCGTTGTACAATACATTGGCATAAAAACGGGCCTCACGGTTGGCATACATGTTCCATTCGCCTTGACGATGTCCCCACGAATCTCCGCTTACCGCTTCTTTCACTTCATCGACTTTCCATTGGGGGTGTGCCCTGTCGGCAAATCCTTCTTCCACATACAGTTCGGAGTCTTCAATTGTCTTTCCGTCCATCATGTAGTAGGCATCCACCTGTCTTTGTGTTACTCCTATTCCGCACCATCCTCCGGGACGGGGCATGGCGTGTTTTTCCAAGTCTTTCATTTCTAAGTTGATGGTTCCCCACAGGCACTCGCAACTCCAGCGGACAAAATGAACATCCCTTACCGATTTGTAGGGATTGAACACCACTTCCCCACCTCCCTGCGGATCGTTGTTTTTATAGAGTTTCAATCCCAGGTCTGCTCTTGTTTCGGCTTCGGCAATTACCTCTTTGGCTGCTTGTGCGGCCGGTTTCCACTTATTCTCATCATAGACGGTATTTACCAGCGGTGTTCCGTCCGGGTTTTTGAAGGAATTGTATTCGCTGTTTCCGTTCCATTGCGGACTGGCTGCCATCAATAACACTTCCGATTTCACTGCTTTACAAGCCATCTTGTCGGGTTTTCCCATCCATTTGGGATCATCTCTGAAGGTCCACGGCAAATTAACTTCCGCTTCGTCCAGCATCTGAATGATGTAATCCACGCATTCGTCATACGGACTGCGGGCATAACTGTTCCAGTCGTCGTCGAATTTTGTTTCTTCTTTAATCAATACCACCGGACCGTATTGTTTCAGCAATAGCCAGTAGTAATAACCGCGCAGAAACTTTACTTCTGCTTTATACTGTGTTTTCTCGGCATCCGTCAGTTCGGCACACCTGTCAACATTGTTTTCGAAAACAAACGAGGTGCGAATGGCGCTGTAAAACTCGTTCCATTTTTCGTAACGACTGTTTACCGGATTCCAGTTACCTAAATTTATCAAGGAAGTGAGGTAGCGGGGCCAGACATAATCGGCCTCGTCGGATGTTCCCGACCAAGGCACATCACTCCACATGTTGCTTTCATTGGGCAACTTGGCATACACATTGTACAAATACTTTTCTGTCTCTTTTTTCTTGGACCACACCATATCCATGGTTTTCTGGTCGTCGGGCATTTTATCTAAAAAGTCACTGCATGAAGATGACATGAATGCCAGCAGGCTTAAATATATAATCGTTTTGATTTTCACGCTTCGTTTCATATTTATTCTGTCTTAAAAATTAACTCTTAAACCGATATTCATTTTGCGCTGCATGGGATAGGCGTCTCCCCGCCCTTTCCCCACTTCGGGATCCCACATTTTGAACTTGGAGAATAAGAACAGGTTACTTCCGTGAAAGTAGATGCGCAATCCGTTGAGATACAAGGGAGCAATCATTTTCTTGGGAAAGCTGTATCCCAGTTCGAGGTCGGCTAAACGCAGGAAGCTTCCGTTGTAGAGCCAATGAGTAGAGTTCCTGTAGTTATTTTCGTTCTTGCCGATGTCCAGACGCGGATAAAATGCACCGGGGTTCGGGTTTTCCGGCGTCCAGCGGTCAAGCGCTTCTTTAAACAGGTTGCCTCGGGTTCCTCCTTGTTCGAACGGAACAAAGCCTTCTCCTTCCATCATATACGATACTCTTCCTTGTCCTCTGAAAAATACGCCCAAATCAATCCCGTTGTAAGCCAATTGGAATCCGAATCCGTACACCAATTCAGGTATATTGGAATAACCGATGGCCACTTCGTCGTAACTGTCGATCACTCCGTCTCCATTTACATCGAGGTATTTGATGTCGCCGGGGCGGACGTTGGGTGTGAATGTTTGTTTAGCACTGTTTTTTACTTCCTCTTCATCCTTAAAATAACCGAGCGCTATCAATCCGAATTGTTGTTCATGTTTTTTTCCGGTACGGTTCTGATAGGTATACAACCAGTCGGGTTCGTCTCGCTCCAATACCTTATTTTGGGTTAAGGTAGCATTTCCGTATGCTCGGGCAAATACTTTTCCGAATGTATGCCTCAACTCGAGGGTACCGTCGAAACCTTGGTTTTTCATTTCTCCGATGTTGGCAAACGGCATGGACGGAATACCTACGATTCCGGGTAAGGAAGTACGACGAACGAGGATGTCGGTTCTCTTTTCGTGGAAATAATCCACTTCCAGCGAAACCTTTCCGTCCCAAAGTTCGGTATGGATTCCGATGTTTGATTTCAGTCCTTTTTCCCAAGTAAGATTTTGCACTCCGTATTGGTCTTCGCCGGTACCTTCATACCAGCTCCGGTCGCCGAAGTGATATCCTCCCAGGCCGCCTCCCACTGTGGTAAGGTATCCGTAGCGTTTTCCGTCCGGTAATGCTTCCGCACCCACCAATCCGAGTGATCCTTTGATCTTAAGCATGTTGATGGTGTTGGACAATGCACTGTTTTGCCAGAACTTTTCATTGCTGATAAGATAGCCCACGGCTCCGGCAGGAAATGTTCCGAAACGTTGTTTTTTGGGAAAGTTTTCCGATCCGTTGTATCCCAGATTGAACTCGGCAAAGTAGCGGTCGTCGTACGAATAAGTGGCTCTGAAAGCCAGCCCCTGTTTGCGGTAAGGGAGCGATCCGATGGCATTGCCTGCATTTCCGTCTTTATAATCGCGCTGGTAGTATTGCGCCATGGCTCCCACACGATGTACCTTGTCAAATATCCGATCGTAGTTTAACTGGGTTTTTAATTCGATGGCTCTATTGCTTCCCAGATTTCTTTCATATCCCAGAAATTCGTCTCCCACCTTTGTTTCAGTCAGTTCCAATTCTCCGGTTTCGGGATTGCGACCGCTTGCCTGATAATAAGAGTCTTTCTTTGTCCGTTTTATCTGAGTCGAATTGTAGGAGTCGAAAGAGAAAGCTACATTGGCTTTGAAGCCGGGCAGCCATTTGTTGAAGTCTTGTGTAAGGCGGGCCTGTCCCATTATTTGTGTACGGTATTCTGTCTGGAATCCCGATCCCACCAACCGTTCGTACGGGTTTGCCTGCGAATCCGATCCGCCTCCGGCCCATACATATTTGGTACTTCCGTCGGGATTGGTACCCATGGGATAACGAAGCGGATAATTGACCGGATTGCCCATAAATGCTTTGCTAAACAATTCAGACGTACTTTCACCGGGATAATGAGAATCGATTAAATATCCTCCCAGTTCAATATCCAATATCGTCGATTTTGTGACCGATACATCTACGTTGGTTCTGAAGTTATATCTCTGAAGCGAAATATTGGATTTATAATCGTTTTCCGGATTATTACGGAAATTACCGGTTTCGCCCAATACGCCAAATGAAATAAAATAGCGGGCTACCTGTCCGCCGCCGCGTACGTTCAGCGATATAATGCTGTTGTTGGCATTGTCTTTGAACATTTCGTCGAACCAATTTATATTGGGATTGAGGTAAGGATCCACTCCGTTTTTGGTATCTTCGATACGTTGAGCCGAGTAGAATTCCTGTCCGGCAGCTTCGTTATACAGCTTCATAAAATTGACTCCGTCCAGCAATTTAGGCATTCGGGTCAGTTGGCTGATCCCGGTTTCCATTTTCAGTTCGATGGCCGGTTTAGAAGATGCTTCTCCTTTCCGGGTGGTTACCAACACGACTCCGTTGGCTGCCCGCACACCGTATACGGCAGTAGCGGAAGCATCTTTGAGGATGGACACGCTTTCCACCTCTTCGGGATCAAGGTTGTCCATAGAACGTTCTACACCGTCGACCAACACCAGGGGCGACTGATTTGCTCCGAAAGTGGAAATACCGCGAATCCAAAAGCTTGCATTGTCATATCCGGGCTCTCCCGAACGCTGTACGGCAATGATACCGGCCAACCGACCTGCCAAACCATTGGACAACGAACGGGAAGGTGTTTTCAGTTCTGTTATGCTGACACCCGAAATAGCGCCGATAACACTGGCTTTACGTTGCTTACCCATCCCTACTACGACCACTTCGTCGAGTTCGTTGACCTCTTCGGTCAACACGGCATCTACCGTTAAAGAAGTCGGAATTTTGGCTTCGAACGTTTTGAAGCCGATATAGGTGAATTGTAATGTTTGTCCGGCCCGGGCATTGATAATGTAATAGCCGTCGAGGTCGGTTACTGCGGTTGTGTTGGTACCTTTAACGGTGACCACTACCCCGATCAGTTCCTGTCCTTGGGCATCAATAACTTTTCCTTTGGCTTGCCCGACCGGGTCCTGTCGGGTTTCCCGAACCGGCTTTACACTCTTTTTCAGCGTAATGTAGTTATTGGAGAGTTCATAGGCAATGTCGGTACCGGCCAACGCCCGGTCAAGAATTTTATTGACCTGTTCGTTTTTTGCCGTTACTTTTACCTTAGAGGTAAGGGACACTTCATTTTTACTGTAGATAAACAGATATTCCGTTTGTTTCTCGATTTCATTAATCAATTCCCCGAGTGATATTTCATTCTTGGAATTGAATGTAACCTTGGTTGCCTGCGAATGGCCGGATACAGCATAGAGCTGTGTTGAAATTAATAAAGGTATAAATAATGATAATTTCATAAGGTACCTTAACTTGTTTTTTTTCAGTAATAGATAAAGATACAAAGCATTATTTTTCATATATTTGCTTATAGATTTAGTGTTAATATACCGGATTGTTAAATTAATTACCGAAGAGATGAAGGTATGTTGCACCTTTCTTTAATGGGGAGAATATTGCCGTATTCTCCCTATTTCTCTTTTCAATAGGTTAGGATTTCTTTAGCCGCTCAACAGTTTCATGATATTATAGGTTTTTAATTGGTAAACAAATGATTAATAAATTATATAAGTCGCATTTTCGGATTTTTTATACCGGAAAGGATACAATAATTGTATGGCCGTAAGAATGTGTTCGATATTGTCGTTTTCCCTGAATTTACCCGAAAGAGTATTCTCCAACATCCGACGATTCGTTATTTCGAATTCTACATTATACCACATACTGAGTTTATTGAATAATTTCTTCAGGGATGCTTCTTCAAACCGGTATAAGCCGCTTTGCAGGTAATAGATATCGTTCAGGTCGGCTTCGGACTTTACCAGTTTGTCATTTACCCGGCTCACCCCTTCGTGAGGTTTTAATTCTACTTTTTCGTGTCGGTTATATACTGTCACGGCCCCTTCGAGCAAAGAAGTTTCAAAAACGGAGTGTTGCGAATAGGCAATGGTATTAAACACGGTTCCCGACACTTTTATATCGTACAGTTCGGTTTTTACAATAAAGGGCCGGTCGGGGTTGGCATTTACATCGAAAAGGGCTTCTCCGTCCAGCTCTACCTGCCGTACATCGGCGGTAAATTCGACGGGAACTTTTATTTTGGAAGCGGGACCTAAATGAACTTTAGTTCCGTCGGGCAACCGTATTTCTTTTCGTCTGCCCGGTTCGGATACATACTCCCGGTATTGCACATCTTCACTCTTATCCGAGGTGTACAGTTGAAATACCCACCACAAACCGATGGCCAACAGCAACAAGGCTGCATACTTGGATGTTTGACGGATAAGATGCCTGATTTTTGTCTTTCGTACCTGCCGGTTTAATTCTTGAAGCTTTCTCTCTGCATATTGTTCATCATCCGGCCGGCTCATCATTTGAGATAAAGAATAATTATGTTGTGCTTCAATAAACTTTTCTTTCAGTTCGGGATCATTTTCCATTTCCCGGAAGAGTCGGGATTTTTCTTCTTCGGTCATTTCACCCGTGAGGTATCCTGTTATTTTCTCGTCCATATATAATTGTGT
>DAIQOU010000204.1:0-7926 GCA_036787725.1 Bacteroidales bacterium | reverse complement strand
AATTATTGATCACATTCAAGTCTGTATTGGCGGGTACCCTTATCATCTTTTTTACGGTTCTTATAAATGAATTGCCTCCTTCATTTCATGTTTTTTATAAACAATTTTTTGTTTTGTTTTTTCTGACCTTTTGGTTCAATTATATTTTTCGTTTGATTATAACTCAGCATGCCACTAAAAAGATTCATACTAAAGAATGGTCGGTAAGAGCGTTGATCTTGGGAACAGATGAAAAAGCAGAGCAAGTGAAAGAATTAGTAAATAAGCCGACTCCTTCGTTGGGATATACAGTGGTGGATTGTATTCCTCCGGATGGGACAACTGATTTGGAAGCAATTATTCGAAAAAAAAAAATAGAAGCCTTGATAATTGCCATCGATTCCGATGAGAACAGTTTATTGCAATTGTTATATTCATTATATAAATATAAATTGCCTATCCTGTTGCCGTTCAGTTATACTAAAATCCTGACGGGAAATTTAAAACTGAATGCAATTGCCGGGGCGCCTTTAGTAGATGTAACGGCCAATAATTTTCCCGAAGGAGAAAAAAATATAAAAAAAACATTCGATAAGGCTGTGGCTTTTTTTGTATTATTGTTCCTCTCTCCACTGTATATTTACTTAATGTTGAGAGTAAAGACTGATTCTCCGGGCCCGATTTTTTTTAAGCAGGAACGCATTGGTTATTTAGGCAAACCCTTTTTTATTTATAAATTTCGAACTATGTTTGTGGATGCGGAGAAGGATGGTCCTCTTTTGTCTTCCATAACAGATCGGAGAATTACCCCTTTTGGAAAATTCATGCGAAAATACCGTTTGGATGAATTGCCTCAATTTTGGAATGTGTTAAAAGGAGATATGTCATTGGTAGGGCCTCGCCCCGAACGTCGGTATTTTATTGATCAAATAGTAAAACAAGCTCCTTATTATTATCTACTGCATAATGTTCGTCCGGGGATTACTTCTTGGGGAATGGTGAAGTACGGATATGCTTCGACGGTAGAGCAAATGGTGGAGCGGGCAAAATTTGATATATTATATTATGAAAATATGTCCTTATTGTTGGATCTGAAAATATTGATTTACACGATAAGGACTGTATTAACAGGAAAAGGTATTTAAAATGGTTATTAACAATTGGTTCGATTCATTTCTTTCATGGCGTGAAAGACATATTAAAGAACGAACTTTTATTTTAGGCATCAGTTTTTTAGTCGGAATTTGTACTGCACTTGCAGCTATTCTCTTAAAAACGGGAATTCATTCTATACAACATGTCCTTACAGGAAGGATTGTCGACGAGAATGCAAATTATCTTTATTTAATTTATCCGATTGTAGGAATTTTACTTTCCGGTTTATTTGTTAAGTACGTAGTTCGAGATGACATCAGTCATGGGGTTACCAAGATTCTGTATGCCATTTCACAACGAAAGAGCCGTATTAAGCCTCATAATACATGGTCTTCACTGGTTGCCAGTTCCATTACCATCGGTTTCGGGGGGTCGGTAGGGGCTGAGGCTCCGATTGTGTTGACCGGGTCGGCGATCGGTTCCAATCTGGGACGTTTGTTTAAGTTGGAACAAAAGCATCTGATGATTTTGGTTGGTTGCGGGGCGGCGGGAGCCATCTCGGGAATCTTCAAAGCTCCCATTGCCGGACTGATTTTTACAATCGAAGTATTGATGCTGGACCTTACATTGGGATCTGTATTACCATTATTAATAACTTCGGTTACGGCAGCAACTGTTTCTTATATTTTTACGGGAACGGAAGCCATGTTCAAATTTCAATTGGTAGAGGCTTTCTCCATGGAGCGTATTCCTTATGTGCTTCTTTTGGGAGTTTTATGCGGATTGATTTCATTGTATTTTACTCGTTCCATGATTTGGATTGAGGGAATATTCAGAAAATTGGGAACCTTTTGGAAGAAATTTCTTTTTGGAGGAGCCATTTTGAGTATATTGATATTCTTACTGCCCCCTTTATACGGTGAGGGATACGATACGATCGGACGGCTGTTGGCCATGCAATCCGTACAGTTATTGGATGGGAGTTTTTTCTATCATTTGAAAGATAATTATTGGTCTGTAATCGTATTTTCTGTATTGATTATACTTACTAAAGTTTTTGCTTCGGCTGCCACTAACGGAGGAGGAGGGTGCGGGGGAATTTTTGCTCCTTCTTTGTTTCTGGGTTGTATTGCCGGATTTGTATTTTCTCATACATCCAATTATTTTTTCGGAGAAGTTCATTATCTCCCGGAAGAGAACTTTGCTTTGATGGGTATGGCCGGCGTAATGGCGGGTGTAATGCACGCTCCTTTGACGGGGGTTTTTCTTATTGCGGAATTAACCGGGGGTTTTGATCTTTTTCTGCCTTTGATGATTGTTTCGATCAGTTCCTATATCACCATTTTATCCTTTGAACGACATAGCATTTATTCTATGCGGCTGGCTCAAAAAGGGGAATTACTAACACATCATAAAGATAAGGCTGTGCTAACGCTATTGAATATAAATACGGTTATAGAAACGGATTTCATAACAGTTCATCCGGATATGAATTTAGGAGATGTGGTAAAGGCCATTGCAAAATCAAACCGAAATGTCTTTCCCGTAACGGATGATGATGGGAAACTAAGAGGAGTGGTATTGTTGGATAATATCCGGAATATCATGTTTCGTCCCGAATTATATAATCGATTTACGGTACAAAAATTCAAGGTGTCTCCGCCTGCAAAGATCAATATCAACTATCCGATGGAAAAAATCATGCAAATATTTGATGATACCAAAGCATGGAATTTGCCGGTAGTCGATGATGAAGGTAAGTATTTGGGATTTGTATCCAAATCAAAAATATTCAATGCTTATCGGGATGTATTGGTGGAACACTTTTCGGGGGATGAATAATTCCTTTGAAAAGACGAGCGACAATAAGTAATAAATAGGAAATTAAAGCCGGTGAGTCAAAAGTCCAAAGAACTCACTCTTGGACTTTTGATACATTCCTCTTAATCTATTCGTAAAGATCATAAATATAATCATAAGCATGAAATGTTTGATTGCTTTCCGTACTTACTCCGACGATACCTATTCCTCCTTCTACGTTACTTGGAAATTGGACGGGAGGTTGTAACACCTCGTCGTAATTGTATGAATCATAAATATTAAGTGCCTTTAGATAAAAATATTCCATTTTCGAAATACTTAACAAGCGTACTTTGAAGTCTACACTTGCCTTGTAAACCTCATTAAATCCTTCCCAATAGAAGAAAGGTACAACACCGGTCGTCATGGTGTATGTTCCGTCAATCAGAGAATTATTAAATACTCCGTATCTGTTTTGAGGCACTTCAAGCCAAGCATGATCATCTTGTGAAGTAGAAGGGCGTCCGTCGGTAAGCACCACATCTTCCCGGATGATCAGGTAGGGAATACTTTTGACCGTCTCTGTTTTTTCTCGTCCGTAATAATCTAATCCGGTGAGAGTGGTATAGTTTTCAATGACAATTCGGTAATAGCGCGGTTCATGATGATTCTCCGAAAATGTTGTTTTTATTTGGAGATAACCGGATTGAGAGTTAAAATAAGACGAAGTATCTATTTTCTCAATAGCAATCGGTTCCGGAACGGTTACTTCTGCCCAAGCCCGATGATTTCCGTTTTCGGTTTCTGCTTCTATCCGAATAATGTCCTTTGGAGAAAAGCGAAAACGTGTTTTGTAACTTCCGGGAGCACTTCCCGCATTCCCGATAATTTGGTCGACCAATTCTCCATTCCGATAAATCCGTACGGTTCCGGTGCTGATATAGGTAATCTCTTCTTTTCCGGTCAGAGCCAGAACGATTTCATTTTCTTCTTTTTCTGCTTCCAACAATGCATTCAGAATCAATTTGGGAGGATTCTCTTGTATATCGAAAGGAATCTCATTGGTACAGCCGGTGAATAGAAAGGAAAAAATGGCGCTGTATAAAATATACTTTTTCATTATCTTAGAATTTATAAATGTATGAAACGGAAGGAACAAAAGGTAATATTGTTACTTTCTTAAGAATTGTCTTATGAGAACCGGATTCCGGATTTTCTTTTGTGTCTTTATAAAGAAAGGTCGGGTTCATCGCATTGTAGATGTTATAAACGCTTACATTCCATGTTCTCATTCCTCTTTTTGTTTTTTTATGGAAGTTAATTCCCAAATTAAGACGATGAGAGGAAGGCATTCGGTAATTATTCCGGTGTTTTATATATTCTCCTGTTTGGTTATCCCACCACGGGTTTCCTCCTTCGGGCCGAATGACATGCGTTTTTTCTTCTGCCAGTGTAGTAGTACCTCCCGTATAGAATTCCCAAGCAGCTCCAACATCAATCTTTTCTGAAAATTTATGGCTCAATGTTAAGTTGATATGATGTCTGCGGTCATATCGATAAGGAAACCACTTTCCTTCATTAATTCCGTTTTTATCGAATTTTCGCTCGCTTTTTGCCCAAGTATAGGCGAGCCAGCCGGTGGTGTTTCCTACTGTTTTTTGCGCCATCAGTTCTATTCCGAATGCTCTCCCCTTTCCCAACTCAACCTTTTCTTCCCAATTATGAGAAGAACCTAAGAAAGAAGCGCCATCTTTATATTCCAACACATTATGCATATCTTTATAATAAGCTTCCGCCGAAAGCTCCCATCCTTTTAACCCGGTATAATAACCGCCTAACGAATATTGTCTTGATTGCATCGGTTTGATTCTTTTGGTAACCGGTACCCAAAGATCCGTGGGTAAGGTGATGGTATAGCTCGACAGTAAATGTATGTATTGATTCATCGTTGTAAATGCAGATTTAAGCGCCCAAGAGTTATTTAACTTGTATTGAAGAGAAAGTCTGGGTTGGAGAGAAGAGTATGTTTTATTAGTGGTATGAAATAAAGAGAAGTGAAGACCGGCATTCATGCTCAATTTGGAGCCTATGTCAAAATTATCTTCTATGTAGCCGGTAATTTCATGCGCATATTGTTTAGTATTGGAAAAACCGGAGTAGGTAGTATCTGACACATTCTCATTTTCTCTGTTTTTAATGCCGGATACCAATACTTCCGGATTGAAGCAGTGGTATAAATAACCGGCTCCGAATTTAATATGGTGTTTAGGTAACGGATAGTAGTCAAAATCGGTATTATATGTCCAATCTTTGATTCCCGAACTGTATTCTGAAGAGTAATCGCTATAACCGGTTGTTAATTGTTCTTTCAGTCTTGTTTTAACTTTGAATTTATATTCGGTAAAAGCCACCGTTGTATTGCTGAATAAAACAGGTGAAATGCGGTAGTTCCATTTTAGGGCGGAAGTAAGGTTGCCCCAATGCAAATCCATTCTGTCTGTTGAACCGGGCTTCCCGTATTTTAATTCGGGATATTTTTCTTCGTCATAACCATAATCGTCTTTGAATTCATAATCCATTTTATCTCTTCCGGTATAGAGGCTGATAAATAATCGGCTGCGATCATTAAATCGATGATTGACTTTTGCATTCAAATCATAGAAAAAATAACCGAATTTAGTGTCGTCGTCCATAAACGGTTTAGCAATCAGATCAATATAAGAACGTCTTCCCGATATATTGAACGAAGTTTTGTTTTTGAGGATCGGGCCTTCCAACTGAAATTTAGAGGATAACAGCCCGATTCCGACAGATCCGTGATAATTATTCATGTCTCCGTCGTTTGTACGTACATCGATGACAGAGGAAAGACGTCCTCCAAATCGGGCGGGAAAGCTACCTTTATATAAACTGACTTTTTTTACCGATTCCGGGGTGAATACCGAAAAGAAGCCGAAAAGATGGTCTACATTATATAAAGGAACTCCATCCAATAAAATCAGATTTTCATCCGGTCCGCCTCCTCGAACATAGATTCCGGCAGTTCCTTCCGTTCCGGCTTGTACTCCCGGCATCATTTGTATGGTTTTCATTATATCTGCTTCTCCCAATAAGGCAGGCGTACTTTTTATAATGGATAAAGGAATGTCGACAGTACTCATCCGGGTAGCTGTAATTCCCGTTTCGGGTTTGTCCCCATATATTATAACTTCTGCCAATTGTACATCCGGCTTTAGACGTATATTCAATTGCGTATTTTCTTTCAAATTCAATTTCTTTATTTCGGAATTGTATCCGGTATAAGAAAATCGTAATTCGGTCATTCCTTCAGGAAGTGTTATACTGTAGAAGCCGTATTCATTTGCTGCTGTCCCCGATCGGCTTGTCAACTCTACCATGTTTGCGCCAATCAACGTCTCTCCGGAAATATCATCTGTAATGTATCCGCTAATGGTATATTTTTGTTTAGTTTGTTGAGTAGAGGGTTGTTTTACCATCAATAAAATATGGTGATTTTGAAAACTGAAGTTTATTGGTTGATTTTCAAAAGCTTTTTGTAATACTATTTTCAGTGGTTCGTTTTGAACTGTTAAATTCACCGGGTTACTCAACTGAATATTCTCCCCGTAAATAAAGGAGTAATTTGTTTTCTCTTCAATCGCTTTGATGAATGTATCCAACCCGACCTCGTTGAGTCGGAGGCTTATTTTTTGTTCCGGCGCCTGCCCATGCAATTGGTGAATAAACGTAAAAAAGGTAATCAGGAAAACAATTCTTCCGAATAATCGTGTTGTTAAAATATTCATTGTTGATTTGGTTTGATGGTTATTGAATCCGCTTCTTTTTTCCAATCAAAGTTGGCGGTGGATTGCAGGAGATTTAATATTTCTTCCAAACTTTCTCTGTTTTCAAAACGAGCTGTTAATCTGTATGTTTTTAGCTTTTCGTCAGTAATCCGTATTTTAATATTAAAATGATTGGATAAATCTTCTGCAATACGAGAGAGAGGGATATTACTAAAAAGGAGGACATCATCGGTCCAAGTGATTTCGTTGGCCGGGGTGGGGTGGGGCAGACTAAGCAGTTCTCCCGATTCTTTTCGGAAAACAGCCATTTCATTAGGTTTTAAGAGAATGGTATGTTCATTGTTAGGACGACTTACTTCTACGGATCCTTCCAATAAGGTTGTTTCTATTTCGGAGTTTTGACTGTAAGCCCGTACATTGAAACGAGTTCCCAACACTTTTACGATAATGTCTTGAGTCGTTACCGTAAATGGAGCATGTTCATTTTTGGTAACTTCAAAATATCCTTCGCCTTCCAACGTTATTTCTCTTCCGGTTTGTTTAAATTGAGAGGGATAAGCCAGATTGCTGTATCTACTGAGCAGCACGGTTGTTCCATCCGGAAGAACGACTTTTTTGATTTCATCAGCCGTTGCAACCATTATCATTTCCCGTTCTTTTTGAGTAATAAAATAAATAAGGGAAGAACTTACCATAAGTAAAATAATGGTCGCCGCCGCATATCGGAATAAGGAATACCGTTTAAACTTCTTCTGTTGAGGCAGTCGCTCCCGGAACTTTTTGTAGCTTTCTTCCGAAGAAAATTCGCCTTCCGGAGACCGAACCGATCGTGTCAGTTGATCCAGTATTTTATCCGGTTCGTTGGGAAATAGAGATTGCTTATTCATGATTGTCTTTTTTACGGTTTTATAGTAAAGACAAGATAATCCGGTAAACTCCCTACTTCGTAGATGAAAAATAATTATTTATTTTCGTTTTTAATTGGGTAACCGCTTTTTGTAACTGAGCGTCCACTGTTTTGATGCTGATGTTTAATCGGTTGGCTGTTTCTTGATAAGTGAGTCCTTGTTCTCGTATTAAAATAAATATTTCTCTGCATCGGGGAGGTAATTCATCAATGGCGCAAACATACAGTTGTAACAATTCTTCGTTCAACAATTGATCCTCCGGAGTGGTTTCGGTTTGATGGGCTTCCGGGTAATGTTCTACTGATTCTGTAATCTTATTTGTTTTGGCCAAGTAATTC
>DAIQOU010000203.1:0-7928 GCA_036787725.1 Bacteroidales bacterium | reverse complement strand
TTCGCGCTTTCTTCCTTCCTGCCTTTCGTGCATTCCTCAAGTTTGCCGTAAATCAATAACCGGGAGTTTGTACCAGCCCGCGATTATTAGTCAAAGCATCTTCATTAATAGGCCACAATAAACGAGTTGCCTGTGCCTTTGAATATTTAAAGATATACGGATCTCCGATTAACCGTAAATCATACCACCGTTTTCCCTCGAACATCAACTCCCGCAGCCGTTCTTTCAAAATGGCTTCCTCCGGATTTTCATCTCCGCTTACATAGTTGTTTTGATTATAAAAACCGGCATCTTTATCATTGGGATAAGCCACCATATCTCTATTGGCATTAAAATATTCCGAACCGTAAGCCCGCTCCCGAACCCGATTAATCTCTTCATCAACAGTTTCTCCAAGAAATGCCTTCGCTGTTGCAAGTAATAACAAACAATCCGCATAGCGATAAATCGGATAGTCATCCAACATGCTGCGGGAAGCATTTCCCTCGACAAAATCACCTTTAAATTTATTGGCAAACGGAGCCACATACACCGGATTTCCGGAATCATCTTTTCGATAAACCGCTTTCAGTGTAGCTCGTTTTCGTTTATCTTCATCTCGGAATACTTTTTGGTAAATATCATAATTGATCTGAAAACGAATGATTCCTTGAATTCGCTCTTCTGCCGTCAGCGTTGAAAAAGAGGTCCCGTCCTCCATATAATATTGATTTATATAGGTATTTTGAGGCAGCATAACACTTGCATAAGAACCATTCCATAAAGAATACTCATCTTTTTGATTGTGTATTGTAAAAATAATTTCTTTATTTTTCTTATTGGAAAAAGTAAATACCGATTCAAACTCCGGCAATAAAGTTACATCTGCATTTTTTACCTCTTGCAATGCTGCCTTGGCAATCTGATAATCAGATGTTCCTCCTCCCATTTGTTTCCCGCTCCAAAGGTACACTTCTCCCTTCAACATCAAGGTGGCGGCAAGAGACCAATAATGTCTTCCCGACTTAAAAGAATAATCATTACCAAAGGCTTCTTGAGAAGCGTTAATATCCGCTTTGATCTGCTCCATCACTTCTTTAGCCGGGGAAGCTGCTTTAGACAAATTAAAAATATCCAAATTGGCGCCTTCCGTTCCTTTCAAATGCAGTACCACATCCCCCCACGAACGAAGCAAATGAAAATACAAATAAGCACGCATTCCATAGGCAACTCCCAAATAATAATTTCTATCTGATTCCTGCAATAAATTGGTTACGGAAGCTTTATCGATCATCAGGTTAAGTTGATTGATTGTTTCATACAAATTAGCAAAATTGGATATTCCGGGGCTTTCTTTATTCAATGTATTGTAGGGTAATTGTTCTACTCCTTCCGATGATTCTCCGCCAAAAGAAGGGTTCGCGCAATACAAATCGGCTCGAGGTTCGCCCAGTAAAAAATAATTATACGAAGATTTTCTGAATTGAGCATGCAGTCCTGTATTAAAAGCTTTAAAATGAGCTTCCGATGTCCAATAATTAATATCGGTAATGGAACTTTCCGATTCCATATCCAACGAATCGCATTGCGTTAATAATAAAGAAATTAAAGCAATTGTAAAATATGACAGATACTTTTTCATAAGTTATTTTTTATTAAATCTTTTCAAAATTAAAACGTAACCGATAATCCGAATAATAAAGTCCTTGGAGTAGGATAACGTCCGTTATCTATTCCTCTTCCGTAAGTCGTACTCACTGCGGGTTCGGGAGATACGCCCGAATAGCCCGTAAAATAACACAGATTTTGTCCGGTGACATACACGGATGCTTCTTGCATTTTTGCCTGTCCTATCCATTTTTTGGGCAGGTTGTAACTCAACGTCACTTCTCTCAATGCCAAATAATCTCCTTTTTCATAAAAACGGGAACTGTTACTGTTGGCAGCAGTAAGAGCATTATTAGAACGAGTTATATTCTTTTTATTCTGCTGATCGGCATAATAAAATTTCGGCAGATCCGAATGGAGATTTGTTTCGCTCCATGTATCTTTTACCTTATCGATTACATTAAAAGTCCCCTGATACTGTCCCAGCGAACGAGCCAGCAAATCATTATAAATGGTATGCCCCAACGCATAATCAAAACGAGCCGATAATGCAAGTCCTTTATAAGCAAATGCAGTAGAAAACCCACCTGTTACATTGGGAAATATATTACCCACTTTCACTCGGTCTTTTCCGTCAATAATATTATCTTCATTCAGATCCGCCCAACAAACATCGCCCGGTTCGATCGGTTTCCAACCCGTTTTTCCCGCATATTCGTCGGCCTTTCCGGGACCATATAAAGAAGCCACATCATCAATTCGCTTATCCGCATATTGTTTAACATCTTCCCAATCTTTAAAGATATGATCTTGCTTATATCCATACAAAACTCCCAATTTTCCTCCTTCTTCAAGAGCTCCCAACCAAGTTAATTCTCCTTTTCCGGGATCCCAAACTTGTACTCCTCCCTGACGATTTTTCGGATTTCCGTTATAAGGAAGAGAAACAATTTTATTGGCAACGGTCGACATATTAGCTGTTACATCCCAAGAGAATCCGTTTTTCAAATTTAATACATTTGCCCTTACTTCAAGCTCTATTCCATAATTACGTAAAGTACCCAAATTGGTAGTAATATTTTTGAATCCGGTGTAAGAAGGTAAATCCAATTTAGTTAATAAATCCTTGGTTCTCCGATCATAATAATCAGCAATAAAACTAAGCCGGTTATTAAAAAAACTAAAATCCAATCCGGCTTCAAATGTTTGGCTTTGTTCCCAGCTCAACCGGCTATTTACCAATGTACTATTATAAAAACCGGTATTTCCGTCATAATCGTCCGTTTGTCCATACAATCCATAAGCATCAAAATTACCGATTACAGAAACATTTCCGTTTACTCCATAACTGATCCGAGGTTTCAAATTGGAAATAACACCCGAAATCCCCGACTCTTTCCAAAAATCTTCTTCCATTATATTCCATCCCACCGAAACTCCCGGAAAAAATCCCCAACGATTATCTATCAATCGGGAAATTCCGTCGTAACGGGCCGTGACAGACAATAAATATTTCAAATCATAATTATAATTGGCACGACCGAAAGCGGAAAGGATTCGGTAACCGGTTTTATCCGAAGTTGTTTTAGTCCGGTTAGACCCTGCATTCAACGTTGGAATATCATCTGTAGGAGATCCCTGTGTCGTAGCATCAAAATTAAACTGATGGTAATTAAAATACTCCCCTCCGACCATTAGATTCAGGTTATGCTTTTCCCGAAATGTATCGTTATAAGTTAATGTCGCATTCACCTGTTGTTGATTTCGTTTACGATAATGAGCTCTCGCCTGTCGTGTTGAAACCGGCGTATTGGAATTTTGTTGTTTGTATTCTTTATCAAACTCTTCTTCTTGAAAATCGGAATGATACAAAGAAGCATTTCCGCTCAACACTAATTTTTTCGGGAGAATATCCAACATAAACCCTATATTATAGGTCGAATTACGGGTTCCGTTCTTACGTGTCAATTTGTCCTTATAATACAATGGATTTCCGTCTCCCGTTCCAAATCCGGAAGCCGGCGATCCGTCTTCCAACCACGGATTCCAGGTAGGGCGTTGAGAACGTATCCGATAAAACATTTCATAAGAGCCGATCCACAATTGCGGCTGGGAAAACCAAGCATATGTTGTCCCTGCATTTACTGTAAGAAAAGGAAATACCTTATAAGAACCGTTCACCGAACCCGAAAATCGTTTGAATCCGGTTCCGTTTACCTGTCCGTCCTCGTCGAAATAGCCCAAGCTTGCCGCAAAAGTTCCTTTATCGTTTCCTCCGGTAAAATTGATATGATGTTCCTGTATCATCGCCGAATTATTAAAAACAGCATCGTTTAGCTTTCCGGAATAATCCTTAAAAAGAATGGTACGGCCATCATAAAAAGGATCGGCCATGGAACTCCAACCCTCATTTTTCAAATGAGTCGTTTCATCAGTCAGATACCGAATATCATACAAATTGTTCCCAATACCGTATCCTTGCTGCGTATCTACATTTGCATTTCCTGCCCGCTTGTATCCCAACCGATTATAATAAATATAATCTTCTGCATTCAAAAATTCGTACCCTTCTCGTGCAAAATTGGTTCCCATTTTAAATTTATAACTCACGGAGGAGGTACCTTCTCCGCCTTTTTTGGTTTCGATCAGAATTACACCGCCATTCGCTCTTGCTCCGTAAATAGCCGTTGAAGCAGCATCCTTTAATATTTGAACCGACTCGATATCGTCCGCAATAATCCCTTGCATACTTTCCCGAACAATACCGTCTACAATAATAAGCGCTCCGTTGTTATCTCCGGAAATGGTAGCCCCTCCCCGCAATACAATATTGGGTGTGGTTCCCGGCTGTCCGGAGGTATTGGTTACCCGAAGTCCGGTAACGGTTCCTTGCAACGCTTGTCCCACATTACTGAAAGCAGCCTTCTCCAATACCTTATTATCCATTTTGGAGATGGCGGTAGTCAACGTTGCTCTTTTCTGAGAGCCTCCATATCCGGTTACCACCACTTCATCCAGCATTTCAACATCTTCTTGCAACACCACATTCACTTCTGTTTTCCCTGATAACGACACCTCCTGTGTTTTATATCCGATAAAAGAAAAAACCAACACCGCATTTTCGGAAGAAGCAGAAAATGTAAACTCTCCGTCTACATTACTGATCACTCCTCTCGCAGTTCCTTTCTCTACAATAGAAGCTCCGGGGATTCCTTCCCCACTCCCATCTTTTACACTACCGGTTACAGTGATCCGTCCCTGTCCGTACATAAACACAGGAAACGTCATCACCAACATTAAAATTTGTAGTTTTCTTTTCATAATGAGTTGTTTAATAAAATAATAACTGAATACTATTAGCAATTAAATTTCAATCTGTTTTATTGGCCACTTTAGGACGTAGAAAAATAAGTTGTATTACCAACGCAAAAAGAACGAGTACGGCAAGTTTTGCAAAATCATGCCCCAGATTTCCGGCATCCGTTGATTTTCCCAACCAATCGGTAACCGCAGCCCCGGCAAATACGCCGGTCATATTCATAATACCATAGGCAGTAGCTCGATAACGAGAAGATATAAACTGGCATAAGATGGGCATATTATTGGCATCAAACATACCGAAACCGATACCAAAGCAAAGTCCTCCGCCCAACACGGTAAGAAGATTATTCCCAAATCCAAGCAACAGCAACGAAGGAATGGTCAAAGCCAACCCGATGGCTCCCGTATACACCCGTCCGCGTATATTTTTCACAATCCAACGATCCGATAAAATTCCGCCGAAAATTACCCCGATAAAAGATGAAAAAGCAATCGTAATCGTAGATAGCGGCCCTGCGTGGATCATATCGATAGAAAGATTTTCTGCAAATAAAGTCGGCAACCAGTTCTTGGTAGCCCATCCGGGAAGACTTGGCGTTGCGAAATACAACAAAATAATCCAAAAAGAGATATTACCCAATAACATACCAATCCCTTTGAATGCTCCGGCAACCGAATTCCCGGTTCCTTTCTCTTTTGCCGGTAAGATCGCCCGTTTCTTCTCCCGAAGGAACAAAATTAATATCACACTGTAGATTATACCCACCAAACCAAACAGGTGGAATACCGATTTCCAATTATAGGCATCGGCAATCGTCGCACCAAATCCCCCCAATGCTTGCCCCACATACAAACCCGTCATATGAATACCGATAGCCAGTGAACGGGTCTTTGACTCATGATAGTCGGCTATAAGAGACAATCCTGCCGGAATATATAAGGCCTCGCTTACACCCATCAGCGCCCGCAATACATATATGTGCTCAAAATCGGAGCAATATCCCATCATAAAAGTAACAAAGGACCATACAAACAGGCTTCCGACAATCAGCCACTTCCGGTTGATCCGATCGGCAACCATACCTGCAACCGGGCTCATCAGTCCGTATATCCACAAAAACACAGCCATCAACCGACCGAAATTGGCAGCCGATTCCAGTTCTGCAATATCGACCATCATAGACGCCTTCATGGTAGAAAGCATCTGCCTATCCAAATAATTCAATAAAGCCACTACCCACAGCAACCCTACCACTGCCCAGGGATATTTACTACTCTTATTCATGCAAGTATACTATCACACAACAAAGTGCATTTTAACATCATTCTGGGAACATGAAAAGGGCCTTTGAAAAGATTCCCTTTCGCAGGTTGAGACAAACTTCCATCAAAATGAAGATAACCGAACCATTCGCCATACTCTTTATCCGGGAAATGACTATATGCATATTCATTTATCAATTGATGCATTCGGAGGTATTTAATATCCCGGGTCGCCTCATAAGCATATAAGGTGGCAATAATTGCCTCACACTGAGGCCACCAAAATTTCATATCATGCCAATAATCCTGTGGCGGACGATTTTTGCAATCCTTAAAATAGCTGATTCCTCCGTATCGGGTATCCCATCCCCACTCCCAAGCCCAATCCAACAAAGTAAGACCTAACGTTTTAAGTTCCGGGTCCCAATTCCTATACTTTGCCTCTTCAAGGATAAACCATGCCGTTTCAATCGAATGACCGGGATTAATACTTCTTCCGGCCAACGAATCGATAAATTCTCCGTTCGGTCCTACAGTTTCCAGTATCGCTTTAAATTCCGGTTTAATAAAATCTTTTCTTAATTCCCGGATAGAATCATCAATACATCGGGTTAACACAGGATCGTCAATCGCTTCACGGATACGAGCTGCCGTATCAATCAATATCATACAAGGAGAATGTCCTTTGGCAACGAATCCTTCCCGAAATTTAGGTTCGAGCAATCCGGGAGTATTCAGGTAATGCAGCGCTTGTTTAAACAAATCTACCGCTCTATCCGCATACTGTTGATCTCCCGACGCAATAGCATATTGGGCCATGGCAATAGCAGCAAACGTCTCGGAAAAAACATAGCGGCGCTTACGAACCGGCACCCCTTCCGCCGTTACTTCGAAGAACATACGTCCGTCCGAATCAAAACAATATTTCTCGATAAAGTCAATGGCGGACTTGCATAACTGCAACCATTCATCATTTTTTTCTATCCGATTACAAGCAGAGGCCAATACAAAAGCAAACCGTCCCTGAAACCAAACCGACTTCGTAGTATCCATCAGTGAACCGTCCCGATCCAGACAAGTAAAGCAACCTCCATTCTTTTTATCGGCTCCATACTTCACCCAAAACGGAAGTATATCGGTCAACAAATCATTCTTATATCTTTTTCCCCAGTATTTCAAATATTCCAAGGGATTGGAAATATCAGGTGTTTTCATACGTATATAATTTTATTTTAATCGGACCAACCAAATTTCACATTTCTCTTTGTGATTTTTCAGAACTTATTGCATCTGTCAAAAAAATTCAATGTCGTTAATTCCGCTCTCATAGCTTCCTCTTCTTCATCCGTCAAATTCTGAAAAGGGAGGCGATTTTGTCCCAAATCCACGCCAATCAACTTCATAATGCGCTTCCCTGCTACAATATTGCCTCTGTAGCGGCAAATGACATTTATAACCTGTTGAGAAAAATTCTGTTTTTCACGAGCAGTCTCCAAGTCCCCGGCCTCCCAAGCTTCCATGATTCCGTTCAACTCTCTTCCATTATAATTAGTAGTACCGCCGATTCCTCCACGGGCGCCTCCCATTGCTAAACAAGGCAAAATAGTTTCATCCTGACCATGAAGCATATCATATTTTCCGTTCTTATACAGCCTGCATTGATTGTATTCATACAAACTTTCATAAGTATATTTTATCCCCGAAAAATTTTTGATTCTTCCATCTACTGCCTTTAAAAATTCAACCATAGACAAATA